>NZ_JACJSE010000007.1:0-300000 GCF_014698045.1 Aulosira sp. FACHB-615 | reverse complement strand
ACTCCCGCACTGTCAGGTTTCCATCCCGCAGGAGTGATTCTGCGCTTACCAGACGTTCTGATGCCATGATGTAATCATTACCCAAGACTTGCCGATACACGGCATGAATCACGGCTTCGACTTCTGCTTTGCTGGCGTTGGGGCGCAGTTCAACTCGACGTGCTTCGCTGTATGGCTCTGTCCCTAGCCTAGATGCTGCTGCTGTAATTGCCATCTTTTATCCCCTTATTGATGTTCGGCGGTTTGCGCCGACTGCTTGCTCTAAAAAGCTTTTTGAATAAGAATTCAGGAGTCAGAAGTCAGAATAACTAGATTTAACCAACGCTGAATTCTGGATTCTGCATTCTTCTTTTCATCCCTACATAAAACTATGCCCGGAGCTTGATCCAACTGCTAGGTGATTACCATCCAGCACTTGTATCCCTCTCCGGGCAGAAAACTATCTAGCTGAGAGCGTTGATAGTATAGTCGATGTAGGTGTTAGCTTCGTTAGCAGCTTGACCAGACAAACCATGATTAGCTTTGATGTATTTCAGAGCTTCTACGTACCAGCTAGGAGACAACTCGAAGGAGCTGTTGATTTCAGCCAAACCAGCAATCAGGTATTCATCCAATGGGCCAGTACCACCAGCAACCAAGCTGTAGGTAATGATGCGGAGGTAGTGACCAACGTCACGAGCGCACTTGGATTTACCACGGCTATCAGCAGCAAAGTTAGGGCCAGGAGTGTTGGTGGTGTAGGGGAATTTTTGGTAAACAGCTTGGGTTGCACCATCGATCAAGCGTTGAGCGTTGGAGGTCAAACCACGAGCAGCTTCTAAGCTTGCAGCAGCACGTACATAACGACCGTTAACAGCTTGTAATTCAGTGTTGCCCAAAAAGCGTCCTTGGGTATCAGCAGCTGCGATAGCTTCGGTAATTGGTGTTTTAACCATCTTTTCAAATCTCCTTGGTATTTTTTAGTCTTTTTACCTGGTTGCCTAAATACTTGCGTATTGAGACTCTAGACTGCTATTAAGCAACAGCAGCAGCAGCGCGATCAAAGTAGCCAGCTACTTCGGAGATCAATGCACTGCAATCACCTTTGGTGATACCGTTGGGATCGTTAGCAATCCCAATAGCTGCATCTTTCATTTTTTGAACGCCAACAGCTACGGAAGAACCAGGAGTACCTAGGGCGCTGTAGGTTTCACGCAAGCCATTCAAGCAGCGATCATCCAGGACACTTGCATCACCAGCCAAAATAGCGTAGGTTACATAGCGCAAAATAATTTCCATGTCGCGCAAGCAAGCAGCCATGCGGCGGTTTGTATAAGCATTACCACCAGGAGCGATCAATTGGGGTTGTTCTTCAAACAAAGAACGAGCAGCGTTGGTAACGATAGAGGAAGCATTGCTGGTGATGCGGTTAACAACATCTAGGCGCTTGCTACCATCTTTAACAACAGCAGCTAGAGCATCCAATTGCTCGTTGCTCAAGAACTCGCCTCTAGAATCGGCTTGAGAAGTTACCTTGGTGAATACATCTAATGTCATGGACTCTAATCTCCTAATTCCTTAGTTGAGAGATGTCTCGATTAAAACTGGTAATGTTTTATCAATTTGGGATGGCATCTAACAGACCAAGTAACCATTTCTCGTTTTGCTGCTTCTCAAGTCCGCCTGTTGCTTCATGAGGAAAATTATGAGAACTAGGGTTTGTTTTATGAGAAACCAGCAAACTTTACGAATTGATTGCCTTGTTTATGTTCTGTCTGTTATTTACCCCTCCAGCTTATGTTTATACAACGCTATAGATCCTTTATTTGTTACAAATTGTGAATAAATAAGTTGCAGTCATAAGAACCACCTCAAATCCTTTACATACAAGGGCTGTAACTGAGAATATGCGCTTTTTTTTGTTACACAACTTTACATTTGATAATTTTTTCCGAAAATATTGCGTGTTTAATATTTTCTTAAGCTTCTTGGAACCCTTACAGAGCAAGATATTGCTGTTTTACACCAGTTTTTGCATCCGGAAGGTTATTGTGAAGAAACATAAAATAAATATTTCGCAACATTTTCGTGAGTGCTGGGTTTAGGGTCAAGAGACGGTTCTCATCGGTCATAGGTCATGGCTAATTTGTTTGTTTTCCCTGACTCCAAGGCTAAAGCTACGCGCGATCGCACCACAGAATCGGTTTCTTGCGCGATCGCAGTTTGTAAAGCCGCCTTTGCTGTTGGTGTGGATAATTCTTGTAAAGACACCGCCGCAGCATAACGCAGTCCCCAATCTTCAGGAGAAACCAAAGCCCAAATCAACTTTTCTTGTACACAACCAATCACTCCTGCATCTTGAGAATTGCTGGCAATTTTTCCTAACCCCCGTGCTGCAATTCGTCGCACATTACCTTGGCAATGATTGGCTACAGTTGTCCCCAAAACTTCCGCTAACAAATCCATCGCTTCATCTGAACCAATTTGAGCTAAGACTTGAATAATATAGGCTTGCAATCCCTGATCACGAGAAGTTTCATAAGCAGTAATTAAGGGTTTTACTGTGACATTTCCCAACTTAACTAAGGCCTCTACTGCTGCATTTTTCACCATTGGGTGATGATGACTTAAAGCTGTAATTACAGCATTGATAGAGTCGATTTCTGGAGTATCACTCACAGCTATAGCCCTAATTGCTGTAATTACTTCTTCTGGTGTTGCAGCTTGATTAATTTGGGAAATTAATTGCTCATTCATGCTTCTGCTCACTGATAAAAAATTGCATGGCAAAATAAAGTAAAAAGGTAAAAGTAAAAAAGAGCAAACGACTCCGGTTAGAAAAACGCTCAGGGTCAACTAGTGAGGAAAATCAGATTTGCCACTAATTGTAGACCACTGAATTTTCAACATGGCAGGACTTACGTAAGTGTCACAATTGGTGGTTGGTGCGTGACGCTATAAATCTGATGACTACTTTCAACTCTTCTCGTTGCGTCACACACCCTACAGAAAAAATATGCTATAGCCTTTCTCATTCTAGTGAAGTACAAACAAGAATAATTAACCGCAGATGGACGCAGATAAATTTGTACCTCAGCAGACTAGCAAAGGCTATAGTTGCGTCAGTCCTATATGAATTTCCCTTTTTACTTTTGCCTTTTTACTTTTTACTTGTGATACTAATTTCAAAAAAATGTATTTTGACTTTTAAAGTTGAATTAGTAAATTATCTATCGCTTGAAAAATTAAGAAAGCTGTCTCTTCGGCATAACTATGACTTTCTAGAAATGCTTCTAAAATGCGCTTTAAGTTTAATAACTTCAAACTATTAGGAACCTGGGCTTTTAAGATAGCCTGGATAGCTTGTTGATGACCAACTGCGCCTAAGTCAAAAACAGCCGCCCAACGTAAATACATATTGTCGTGGTTGAGGTTTTTGACGATACGTTCAATGTATTCGGGTTGTTGCGTTAACAGATACATATATCGCGCCGCCGCACATTGAACTCGTTCTGAAGGATGTTGCAAAAAATCTTCGATTTGCGGACGTGCAGACCAAACTTGGAGTGTTGCTAATGCTTCAATCAAGGCTTCATAAGGTTGTTCTTGACTGGTTGCTAACAGATGTAACAAAGGAGTCACAGCCCTTTTATCACCAATAGCAGCTAAAGCGGCGATCGCGGCTTCCCTTAAACGCAAATCCTCATCGCACTCTAACGCTTTTACTAACGCTGGTACAGCTTGGGGATTTTTCAATTGTCCTAATGCGCGGGCGGCTTGACGGCGTAGCGGATAACCCCCACCGGGAATGCGATAACGTTCATCAAATAAAGCCTCGCATAACGCCACACAGCCAGCTTGGACTTGATGTTTACCCAACCACCAAGCAGCGTAATAACGAATTTGATTATCCTCACTCGATAATGCCGCGATCGCACTTTCTGGTGAAAGAATTGGTTCAGCAGAGTTAGTAATAGTCATAGTGAAAAGGGTGTAAGGGATTAAGGGTGTAGGGGTGTAGGAATTTTTTTACACCCTTATACCCCTACACCCTCACACCCCATCAAAAAGAGAATTCCTGATTTTTGCTGAAATTTACACTTGAGAGATTTTGATTATCTTACCGCCGCGCTTGTGTATTTCTTGGTAGGTGGTTGAAAGACGTTCGTAAGGTACAGTGTACACTTGGCGGCTACGGCGTACTGATGCTTTAGAGCCAATTGTACCGGCGATCGCTTCAATTACAAACATCCGACTATCTCCGCGTTGAGCAGCACTAATTAAAGTTGGCGCTGCTGAGGTAAAACCTGTACCTGCGGAAGTTGGCGGTAAAATTCCATTAGCTAAATTCAATGAAACTTTCGTCCGCAAGCGAGAATTTCTGCGTCCCATTTGAGCATTATCACTATTACCAGAACCGCGATAAAGCTCACATATCCGATTAAAACCAACAGTTTTCATGCCAGGAATTGATTGAAATCCCCGGTGATAAGGCACAACAGCATTTCCAAAAGCATTTTCATATTCTGGGCTGTAAATGTAAGATTCAATATCTGCATCATAGCCACGCGCAGCATATAAATCTACATGGTAAGCAATCTCTGATTGATCGTAAGGCGCACGTCCCAATAAGTGCTTATAGTTTAATTCGATAAAACGCACTTGGGAGTTGTTATAAAAAAAGCATTCTTTGTAAAATTCAGATTTTGCCAAAGTTTCTACAAATTGCCGCACGCTAATTTTGCCATTTCGCAATAAAGCTTCGGCACTAGTAAATTTTTGGCTGGCGTAGATTCCTTGACGACCAAAAATTTGCTGATAAGCAGCACGAAATACTTTTTGTAATTCGTCTTCGCTCCAATTTTGGCGTAGCTCTACTTTAATGGCAATTGCATCTCTAATGCCTAGTCGGTCTGCAATAGAAGCACTCATTTGGACTATCGCTCCTTTTTCAATTTTGGTTAGCAATAAATTTGGGTCTTTGGCAGTAGAAAACCGCAACAATTTAAGTAGAAAATTTTCCTACTAATTGAGCAATTATCTATTGACAAAGACCCACAATTTTGTATTAGCTTAAAGCGTTAATTGCATAGTTGAGATAGGTGTTAGCTTCCCCAGCAACATCACCATTTAAACCATGATTGTCACGCACAAATTCGAGTGCAGCTACATACCAGCTAGGAGATAAACCCAAAGCACCATTGAGTTCACTTAAACCAGCAACTACATATTCATCTAAGGGGCCAGTACCGCCAACCACACAGCAATAGCTGATGGTGCGGAGATAGTGATCAATATCGCGTACACACTTGGATTTACCTTCGGGAGTAGACGCATATTGAGGGCCACTCATTTGAGTGGTGTAGGGGAATTTTTGATAAACATGATTGGCGGCTGCTTCTGCCCATTTTTTGCCATTATTGCTAAATGCTTTCGCAGCATCTAAACCTGCACGAGCGCGGTTGAACCGACCAAATACTGCTTGTATTTCGGTATTGCTGAGATAAGAACCACGCAAATCAGCAGCAGATATCGCTTCCGTTAAAGGTGTTTTCATAACTCTCCTAATCTCCTCGATTTTTGACTAATTCCTAACAACCAGTTTGCGAACAGTTGGCACAAACAATTTATTAAACAACAGCACCAGACGCACGATCAAAATAGCTGGCTAATTCACCAATTAATTGGCTACAATCACCTTTTGTAATACCATTAGAGTCATTAGCAATCGCAATAGCAGCATCTTTCATTTTCTGAATTCCAGAAGCTACAGCATCGCCAGGAGTACCTAGTGCTTGATAGGTTTCACGCAGACCATTTAAGCAGCGATCGTCCATCACACTAGCATCACCAGCTAATACAGAATAAGTAACGTAACGCAGAATAAATCCTAAGTCACGGATACATGCAGCTTGGTTGCGGTTGTGGAAACAAGCACCACCAGCATTAAAAATTTGTGGACGTTCAGCTACTAAAGACCGATAAGCGTTAGCCACAATTGAAGAAGCATTACTGGTGAGTCTGTTAACGATATCTAACCGCTTATTGCTATCAGCAACCATAGCTGATAATGCGTTTATTTCTTCACCGCTTAAATATGAACCTTTTTTATCGGCTTGTTCAACTACTTTGGAAAAAGCGTCGAGCATTTTTGATTCCTCCGACCATTAATTGCAGATATTTATGTGGTTCATAGCAATTAATCTATGGAGCAAAATTCATTGCATTACAAAATCACTACTTCAAATAGTTAATTTGAAATAATAACTTTTTGCCGCAATTAACTATTCTTTAAAACAGCTAACTTTGCTTGTTTTTTTAATTGCTTTTAAAACCTTGTTCGTATTTTATATATTGGTTGAGTTAGTTTATTCTTAAGTTTTATGAAATAGTATTTCTCCATACAGCTTTTTCGCTAAACTATCTCCCTACATAGCTTTGAGGCATCATCAGAAAATTTTTGCTTTACATTCCAACATTTTTAGAAAACTTACTTCACATATTCCCTGGACTTTTTTGAGCTTAGTAACAAATAAAACTTATATATCTAGAATTTCTGACAGTGTAGCTTGAGAAAGTGATTAGCACAGCAGGAATCAAGCTACTGTTCAAGCAGAACCAAAAGTTGAAAATTTAGGGTTGTTGATTGTTAACTTTAAACTTTTGGCTACTAACAGGTGTTAGTAGACTGTGAACAATTTGTTAGAGAAATTTTGTAATTTAAATCACAATTTTGATTTTTATTGCATCAGATAAAAATCAAGAAGATGTCAAGTCTGAAATATATGCTGAATTTGCTTATAACTTTCTGTTTACCAGCCTTTCATCTATTACTACAGCTTGTAAATGAGATTTTTGCCCAAAATTTCTGTGTAAGCTTTTGTAAACCAAAGTAAAGCGAAATCTGAAAATTATTTATATTCTTTTTTCAAGAAGAGAATGCGATTCTGCGGCGGAGGACTTCTAACAAAGTTGTAAAAGTTTGGGGTATTGGTGCTGTAACTTCAATCCAATCTTGTGAAATGGGGTGTTGTAACTTGAGCCGCCAAGCGTGTAATGCTTGACCAGGAAGATTTACACCCACCGAACGACCAGAACTATAAACAGGATCACCCACAATGGGATGACCAATTTTGGCGCTATGAACCCGAATTTGATGGGTACGACCTGTTTCTAATTGAAATTTAATTAATGTGTAATTACCTAAGCGTTCTAGTATATGCCAGTGTGTAACTGCTGTGCGTCCACCTTGTTCTACAGGAATGACAGCCATTTTTTTGCGGTCTTGGGGATGGCGACCGATCGGAAAATCTATCTTACCACTTTCAGTTTTTGGCGCACCGTAAACTACACCTAAATATTCTCGCCTTGCGGTTTTGGCTTGGAGTTGTGCTTGTAAGTGTTGATAAGCGATGTCGGTTTTGGCGATCGCGATCGCACCGGTGGTATCCTTATCCAATCGATGCACAATTCCCGGACGTTGAACTCCGCCAATACCGGGAAGGTTTGGACAATGCGCCAACAAAGCATTTACCAATGTGCCATCATAATGTCCTGGTGCGGGATGGACAACTAAGCCAGCAGGTTTATTGAGGATGAGTAACTGTTCATCTTCGTAAAGAATATCAAGGGGAATATTTTCTGCCTGTAGCTCTAGGGGCTGTGCTTCTGGTATTTGTAGAGTGATGCGATCGCCTATTTTCACATTCTCCTTTTTAGACGTGCAGACTTGACCGTTAACTTGGACATTTCCCTGTTCAATCAACTGCTGAATGCGAGAACGAGAAACATCCGATAACTCTTGTGCAAGATAACGGTCTAAACGTGCGCTATTTTCTAAAACTTCTAAATTAATGTCGGTCTGCATTGAGTATAGGGAGTGGGGAATAACGAAAAATTAAGGGTTTTGACAAGGGTGTAGGGGTACGCTGACAGGTGAGGTTTTGTAGGTTATTTATGCCCCAAAAACCTTGATTTAGGGTGTAGGGGTGTAAGGGTGTGAGGGGAATGGAACTCTGATTCAATCATGATTTTTAGAGTCGCTACTCATCACTCTGTTGAAAACCTACACTTGTGAGGTAGGGGTACAGGGGTATAAGGATGTATCTAAAACCCTTACGCCATAAACCCTTACACCCTTACACCCAATCTTCATAGACAATCTTGGTGCGTAAGTCCTGTTCACACTTCACACTTCATCAGGGTTAATTCCCCTATCGCGGAGTAAAGCGCGGAGTGCTGCTAGTTGAGTTTCGGCTTGTTCAGCACGTTGGCGTTCTCGTTCAGCACGTTGACGTTCTTGCTCGGCTGCTATTTGTGCTTGTTCGCGTTGTTGCGCTAATTCTAAATAGGTGAGAAACTTCTGTCCATCGGGACGATAAATTAGAAGTTCGCCGTCTGATAACTCAAAGCGAATACCTAGACGCGGACTTATCCAGTTAATCATTTGGGGAATTTCAGCTAATTCATGTTCTGAACGCAACCAACCGCTTAACTCTGTTGTCTCTGGGTCATATATATAGTATTCTTCCACCCCATAGCGATCGTAGAATTTATACTTAGCAATCATTTCTTTGGCAGTGTTGCTAGGGGAAAGAATTTCAAATACCACTTGTGGCGGAATGTTACCTTCTTGCCATTGTAAATAAGAACCGCGATCGCCTTTTAGTCTGCCAAACACTACCATCACATCAGGCGCTCTCCGCGTCACATTATCACCTTCAACAGGATACCAAAACAGATCACCCGCGACAAATACATTAGGTTCGTTGGCAAATAATAAATCTAAATTCTTTTTAATCAATACAATCAATTCAAACTGCTTTGTATTTTCCGCCATCGGCTGTCCATCAGTTTCCGGGTAGATGATATCTTTTTTGGTAGAAGAAGGTAATTGAGTCACCATGAGCGTAAGTCCAAATTACACAAGTGGCATAGTTAATTCTAGCTTAATAATTCAATAGCTATAATTCAGAATCCAGAAGTCAGAATTCATTAGATTTGAGTAACTCACCAAGCATTCCCAAATGAGCAGCAAACAAATCTTGACTTTTGAACACTGAATTCTTACCTTTTCTCCAACCCTGCACACGATGATTAATTACTGTACTTCTTTAAATTCTCCGGATCTATTGCTATATTTCCGACAATTAAAATCTTTAAATAATAATTATATTTATATCTTCAGAGGTTGTTTATCATAAAAATAACTGGTTTTTATCTGAATACAGAAAAATCTATGATGTTGCCATTTAGCATTTAGCTGAATTTAGATATCCAGCTTCTATCAAGTACACTTTTGACTTTTACATCAGATTGGATTGACAGAACACAAAAATATTTCCGGGTAAATATTTTTCGACCGATAACAGCAAAGCCTGTTTTTAGTGCTGATGCTTCCATTAACTGCTGTAAGTCTTGTTCAGAATCAATATTCAACTTATTACTGGGAAAAATTATGCTACGGAGTTGCAAGATATACTAAAGCAATAAAAAACCAGATGACTCAGTATATACTTAAATTTGCATTTTTAGCCAAAATATCCGTATTTAAAAGTTTTTTTTGTTACTGATGGGTTGGAGCCAATACGTCTAAATGCAAAATATGATGTACTGTTAAACTAGCCAGATTATTACAAGCGAAGAAAGCAAAATTGTTTTTTGGATAATGTTTACCATGAACAAATCCAACTACTTTTTTGTTGAGCGATCGCTTAGTTTGGTATTTCTTAGTTAAGTGTAGTTAGGTTAGCAACATCTTATCAGAGATTGACTACTTTAGAGTTAGGGGTAAAGAATCTCTGTACGAACCCAAATATGACCGCTATATTTAGCTGAATAGAATCTCAAAAATATTTGCTTGTGGATACCAACTAGGTAATTCACAAATTTGCCTTGCCAATATGTACTTTTATCTAAAGATATTCCTATGAAAACCCTCCCTATTAGTAGATATAGATTTTTCCAAAAAATCCAGCCCTTATCTTTATTGAAGAAAATCACCAGTAAATCTGTCACTGGTTGTTTACAAGTCTTTAGTACATCTGGCGCTTGGTCAATATATATAGATGAAGGTAAGCTAATATATGCCTGCTATTCCGAAAAGATGTTTGAACCGCTTTACCGGAATCTACAACATTTGAGTGAGCAAATTTCGACCTTACCGTATGGAATTGACGCTCAACTCAGGACAATATTTGAAAATGGCGCTGGTAGTCAAGCCATACCTAACCCAGATTATTTGGCAATTTGCTGGTTAGTTAATCAAAAGTATATTAGTCCAACAGAAGCAGCCGTACTCATCGAACAACTAGCATTAGAAGTTCTCGACTCATTCTTGAGCCTAGAAGAGGGTAGTTATGAATTCATCCCCGAAAGCTTTTTGGATGATATGCCTAAATTCTGCCATCTTAATCTCCGCTTGTTAGTCGAACGCTGTCAAAAGCGCGGAAAAGAGGGCGTTTATCAAGATAGTTCGCCATATACCGAAAGTAGTTCTGTTGGGTTCAATCATCAAGATTTCCGTTCATCAACAACTGTGGCGCAGCCATCACCATTTACCACCCCAACCCGGACACAACCCAAACCAGAACCACAATTACCCAAAATTAACCGCTATCCATCGCAGGCTACTAGCCCTAGCCATCATAATTATCAAACTCATTCTTCACCATCACCAGAGAAGAAAGTCTACACAATCTTTTGTATTGATAATAGTCCTGCTTTATTAAATGTCGTGAAGAATGCTTTAGATGAGCAAATATTTTCTGTAATTGGAGTTACAGATTCTTTAAAAGCTTTAATGGAAATTTTGCGGACTAAACCAGACATTATTTTATTAAATGTAGATATGCCTGATTTAGATGGCTATGAGTTATGCACTTTATTACGACAACACACATATTTCAAAAATACACCCATAATTATGCTGACAGAAAAAGTCAGCCTCATCGACAGAGCAAAAGCTAAAATAGTCAGAGCTTCTGGCTATCTGACTAAACCTTTTACCCAAGGAGATTTAATGAAAATTATCTTTAAGCATATTGTCTAATTTTCAGATTTAGTTAGAATAAATCAACTAAATCGCTGATATGGAGATTCAGAATTGAGTATTACATGGGTAGGGACAATTCTGATATTAGAAGAAACTCTCAGTGAACTAGCAAATGTGCTGGGAGATAAAGGTTATAAAATTATTAAAGCTAAAACTGCAAAAGAAGCTTTAGAAATGGCTTTAGAAGAAAAGCCAGATGCAATTATTACTAATGTATTTATGCCAGGGATGAATGGTTTTGAATTGTGTCGCTTCCTCACAAGTCATCCCAGCCAAGCCAAAGCACCTATCTTAATTTGTAGTACCACAAATCAAACCAGTCATCTAGTGTGGGGTAGAAAACAGGGCGCGGATGCTTATTTAAGCAAGCCTTACACCGCCGAAGAATTGCTGAATGCTATTCAGTTGGTTGAGATTAACTAATTACAGCAGATTCGATGTTTATAAGGTACAGCAACTGATTGAAAAAAGTAATGAGTAATGAGTCAGAAATTTACTTATTACTCATTACTTAAGAGGTTGTTTGAAAAGTGTTTGGCTGTGCTATTTAGTACATTCAGATCCCCCCTAACCCCCCTTCAAAAGGGGGGAAAAAGAATCAAAGTCCCCCTTTTGAAGGGGGATTTAGGGGGATCTAAAATGATTTGATACATGATTAAGGACTTTTCAAACATCCTCTAATACTCAATATTTGATTTCTGAAATGTACGTAGGATGTGTTAGCGACAGCGTAACGCATCTATGGCAAAGTTTTCGGTGCGTTACGGCTTACGCCTAACACACCCTACACATACTAGACTCTAGCTTGAAATTTTTAAGCCTTCATTGCCAAATGCAGATTAATCGACTCGTCAAATTTCCAAGTGTAATTACCCGCAGCAGCAAAAGCCTCAGCGACGTGTAACACTTTTGCTTCTAAAATATCTTGTAATGACTCACCCTCATAATCAGCCTTATGCGCCATTTTCAACATATTGTAGTTGATAGTATCATGGGGCAATTTTAGCTGGTCAAAATCTGGAGTCAAATCATATTCGCTATTCTCTAATATATGATGATCGCCAGAATGGTAATGAACATCAAACCACTCTCTGGTGATTCCTCTTCCATTTGGTGCAAATAATATTTGAGACTCTGGAGAGTCGATAACACATTCTGAAATACCTACAGCGATAAACTCAACAGCTAACATCGCTATTAAGGCGTTTCGCATATCGGCTTCTTTATTAATCAAAGTATCCATCAACATAATTGGTTCTGCTTTTTCAAGCTGGGCTAGGAGTTTAGCACCTTCAGGAGAAAGCTTACCAGTACTGGAATCATTCATGATTCCCACAGCAGTCATCAACTTTTTCCAATAATCTAAATGACTACCTTCTTCAAAACCATAGTCTTTGGCAATACCAGAAATACCATGTTGTAGGGAAGCTAAGATTTTTTCGCGTTCTTTACCTGTGTAGTTGAAGACTAAAAGCAAATTACGGCTGGAATTTTGTTCAGAGAAACGGTTCAAAAACTTCTTGACGTTTCTGATAACAGTGCGAGGAAAGGTTTTGACTATTCCCCAATAAATTGCTGAATATGACACTAGAGAAAAATAATCACCTGCACACATACCTTGGACGACTTTAGAAGCACCCATGATTTGTTTCACTCTCTGAGAGAGTTGAATTATCTCATCAGGCATTTCGGTTAACAATCCCAACTCATCAACAAGAACTTTACCTTGTTGCAATTCTTCCAATTTAATCAAAGGTGTATTCATGATGGTTTTCTCTCTACAAGTAGGTGTGTTGATTCTGACCAAAGTGAACAATTAGCTGAAAGTTGGGAGATGGTTTCAACAGAATTTGCTTGTAATTATCAGCATTGTGTCTTCTCTTCATCCTCCAAAGTGACCCTATTCAGATATGTCTATAGAGTATGAATAGGCAAACAGAGTCTGACCAGAAGTTGTTATATACAACAACAGCCTCTTTAAATCAGCAGATGATTGCAGCAGTTATTCCCAGGGGAAATCCTCAGACTGCACCTGCCTTAATACAGCTATTGATATTCAACAAACTGGTTTCTCTTGCGTGGGAAGATTTGAGAGAATCTAAGACTTGTTGCTAATAATCAAGAAGGTTTTGAAAACATCCTCTTCAGAGGATTCAGTACCTATACTCACCACCCTAAAATGCTGCAAAGTATCATTTTTTATGGGTGGTTTAGAGTAATCTGTCAGAGTTCATTACAACATTAAAAAGTTTTCAGACATCCTCTATGAGTAAGGTTAATTCAATTGAAACTAGTAAGTAGTATAACTTAGCTTTTTTGTATTCTAAATAAATTATTCACGAGTAAGAACATACGGATTTATCACAAATAATAAAAAAGGAATTTATGTCACATGCTATAATGCTGCTTTTTATACATATAAAATAAATTTTATTAATACATTACTGACAGTATTAATACATAAACAAAATTTGATTAAGGAATTTTTAGGTTAATGTAAAATAAAAACTTTACTAGATAAATTAAGTAATTCAGGCATAAATTGCTTAAAACAGTCTATTTTATGATTTTTGCTCTTTAATCAATTTTTTATAATTTAGTAACTTTAATCACCTTATATAAAATTAATATAATTTATCAGTGCGTATCTACGTAAGTGATATATATTTAAAATCATAGTGATATTACTGATAAAAACTTTGGATCAAATTTAAATTTACACTTTAATCTTTAACTAAACTACATTTATTTTTTTGCATGTTAAGTTAACTGCTGATGTCAAGTTTTACAGCAGAAATAAAGGGTTTAAAGAAGGGTGAAGGGGTGTATGGGTGTCAGGGCTTGGCTGTGATCATATTTCACTTTAAAAATAATACAGAGATACAAGCAGCGCCTCGACTGACCTCGACTTCTCCTGAAGGAGACGCTGCGCGAACGCTCGGTACAAGTCGCTCGGCGAACAGAAGCAGAGGTACAGAGAAAGTGATTACTTATCATCAAAGATTATTGGTGATTCTAAATCACGTTACGGCGGACGAAATGCAAAATCAGGTGCGATATATCTAGACTCTTTGATCAAACTGGACGACAAGCGGATAAGATATCGTGCAGATTCACTACAGAACCAATAACCGCGATCGCCGGCGCATCAAATTTGGTTTGTTCAACTTGCTCTACAATTGTGCCTAGCTGACCAATGAGTTCTTCTTGATCTGGTCTTGTACCCCAGCGCACTAACGCAATTGGTGTTGCTAAACTTAAACCCGCCGCCGTTAACTCTTCAATGATGTGCGACAAATTATGAACGCCCATATAAATGACAATTGTCTCAGAACCTTGGGCGATCGCTTGCCAATTTACCGTCGGTCTATACTTACCAGCCGACTCATGCCCAGTGACAAAAGTTACTGAAGAACTATACAATCTATGGGTCAAAGGTATGCCAGCATAAGCTGGAGCGGCGATTCCCGATGTAATTCCTGGCACAACTTCAACAGAAATCCCGGCTTGGACTAAATCTGCCATTTCTTCGCCACCACGACCAAAAATAAACGGGTCGCCGCCTTTGAGTCGTACTATTATGGTGTGGTCTTGGGCTTTATCTATTAATAACTGCGTGGTTTCATCTTGTAATAGTGAATGTCTCCCCATCCGCTTACCAGCGTTGATTTTTTCGGCTTGGGGGTTAATCATTGCTAAAATGGCTGGACTCACCAACGCATCATAAATCACGACATCGGCACATTCTAATAAACTTTTGCCTTTGAGAGTCATCAGTCCGGGATCTCCCGGCCCTGCACCTACTAAATAAACTTTTCCCAAATTCTTCTGCTCTTCTTTTTCTGTGCAGTTCATTCCTTCATCAAATCCCAAATCAAATCAGCTAACTCTGCACTTGCTCCCAAAGGTTGAGCTAATTGGAAAGTCACAGCCGGAAATTTTAATTTTAGCGTTTCTGTGAGTTGTGCGATCGCATCGGTTATGCCACCTGCGAATAAAAAATATGGCAAAATTGCAATTTTTTCTTTACCAGCAGCTACCAACTGTTCTACCTGTGCTTCTAAACTAGGAGCCACAGACCAATAGGCTGCTACTGCACCTATATTTGCTGCTATGGTTTCCACTGGCTGTTGAAAACCCGGACGGCGACTCCCATGAGCAATTAAAACCCAGGCTTGGGTTTTAATCTCAGCCATTTGTTGAGATAGCAACTTGCTTAAACCAGGGTTGCTACCTATATATGGTAGTAATTCCAAATTAATATCTTTGCCCAAGGCTTGTTGTGCTAATGCTATTTCTTCAGGGATTTCTTGCATCACATGGACTCCCGGTAAAAGAAATAGCGGTATGATTTTGAGACGATCGCATCCAGCCACAAATGCACTATGAGCAAATTCTTTGATTTGGATGTGTAACGGTTCTGGACGTGTTTCTAAGTAAGCCAAGCCGACTAGCTTTTTGCTTGATGAGTAACTTTGCTGTTTTTGACTTAAGAATTCTGTCAATTGCTGTAAAGCGATTTCTGGACGAGGGTCACGGCTTCCGTGCGATACCAACAGATATGCAGATGACATGGGTAAAGGTGTAACTCTTGCTAACTAAGCTTAATCTTAGATGCGGGAGTTAGTGAAGGCTATTGCTGTTCAGCACTGTACGTATAAAAATTATGAAAAGCTCCCACCGTTTCAAACTTGTACCCTGGTAGCCAAGCACCAAGGGTTAAATCTGTCCGATACACACTAAACAACAGAAAATCTTGCCGTTCCGTTGTGGTTCTGACCAAATCTCGCATTTGGGGGTTAGTGGAATCAACAAGTTTGTCACAGCGAGAATTAAGTAAGCTCTCAATTAACTTTGAGGTTTTTTGACACACATCATTTTTGAGATATTGGGTGAGTTGATTGACTGCATAATCTTCATACTCCTTGGATGTCGGATTAGTTTTAGACATGGCTACGCCAACTACAGCTATGCTAGTAGCGATCGCCAATGCCATCATCGTCAAAAGCTTCATATTTCTCACTGTCATCTTCTGATAGCCATTAGTGTTCCTGGACTATACATTAGTAAAGTCCGTTCCTTGAAAAAAACCCTTGCTCAATTACTAAATAGATGCTATGATTATTAATCGATAAGTCAATGGCGAGCGTAGCCAAGTGGTTAAGGCAGTGGTTTGTGGTACCACCATCCGTGGGTTCGAGTCCCATCGTTCGCCCTAGTTAATACAAATTACTCTAATTAAAAGTTATAAACCGGAATGGCTACAATCACCTTTAGCTATCCCGGTAACACTTTTATCAAAACTTTAATTTTAAGTCCTGCCTTGGAATCAACTCTGAGTCTCATAGCGATTAGCCTGAGACTTTATAGCGGTTTTCATTCCAATGATGTACATCAAATCTAGCCCCCCTATCAACTTGTACCGCACTCAACTGAGAAACCCTATATTTCTAGGCGGGATAGGTTTCATAGTTTTTTGCATAAATCTCAATTAAAAAGGGAAGCAAATTTTAGTTTTTTGCTTCCCTATAAATCCTTGATTTCCCAATGTCACTGTTAGAAAATTCCTAAAAGAAAGATAAAAGTCATTCCGCAGAATAGCATGAATGAGACAATTAAAATGTTGCCTATGCTGTGGTCGGTAGTTGTTAATTTATGTGAATGGTCTTGCATATATACCGTCCCTGTTTCTAATTACTTCGTGGTGCAATTATAGCGAGGGCAAATTTAAATTATTCTCACTAATATCAAAAGTTGATTTTATTTGATTTAAATACAAACTCATTGTTGATATCACAACATAAAGATTAAATTTTGTTGCTAAAAATCAGGAGATAATTTTGTTATTTGATAGAACTTTAAATTGAATGACTAATATAACTAACTGTAACAGAATGTATATAAAATGATGAGTATACTGGCCACAAACAAGTATGAATTTTTTACATTTAAAGCAAAATAATTTTACTTTTTAATTAGCAGTGGTTGATAAATTGAGCTAAGGAGAAAAGGAAATAATTTATCAGGCGATCGCTTTTCGATATCAATTGAGAATTGAGGCATTTCCAGCAATAAATATAGTGAATCAGCCTAAAGTTACGAAAATTGTCCGCCTATAGTTAGAGGGAATAATACTGATTATTCGATAGTTTAGGTAAAGAAGAACACGCAAGAAGTCCATAGACTTTGTGAAACACAGATAGAAAGAGTTTATCTGTGTTTATTCGTGTTTGTACCTATTGACTGTGAGGTGAATATGTCTGAATTGATTCAAGCAGTTCTAGAAAGTGAAGAAAAAAATGATTTGCGTGCTTTTATTAGTGAATTACGCCAACAAGAAAAAAATTATTTGCTGAGAAATGACATACTCCAGGTATATAGTGAATATTGTGCTAAACATGGAAAGCCGGAAAATTCTGACAAATTATCTCTGTTAGGAAAACTCCTCTACTACACGCAAGAAATTATTCAAGAAGACTCCAACTTTTGTTTTATTATCCGTCCTTATATTGCTAGTCAAGAAGTTTATCGACTCACAGCAGACTTGAGTGCGGAAGCAATGACAGTACAAGAACTGCTGGATCTGCGCGATCGCCTCGTCAATAAATATCATCCCAACGAAGGTGACTTGTTAGAATTAGACTTCGCCCCTTTTTACGACTACACCCCAGTTATCCGCGACCCGAAAAATATTGGTAAGGGTGTGCAGTATCTCAACCGTTATCTTTCTAGTAAACTCTTCC
This sequence comes from Aulosira sp. FACHB-615, assembly GCF_014698045.1. Taxonomy (GTDB): domain Bacteria; phylum Cyanobacteriota; class Cyanobacteriia; order Cyanobacteriales; family Nostocaceae; genus Nostoc_B. The sequence continues at coordinate 282,225 of NZ_JACJSE010000007.1, read as the reverse complement.
AAGACCCCAAACAATGGCTAGAAAGCTTATTTAACTTTTTGCGCCTGCACCAATATAACGGTATTCAACTCCTAATTAACAATCGGATTCAATCACAGCAGCAACTTTCCCAACAACTAAAAAAAGCGATCGCATTTGTCAACGAACGCCCCAGTGATGAACCTTACGATGATTTTCGCTTTCAATTGCAAACAATGGGTTTTGAACCTGGTTGGGGTAACACCGCCCAACGAGTACAAGAAACTCTGAATATTTTAGATGAATTAATTGACTCACCCGACCCCCAAACCCTAGAAGCGTTTATCTCCCGCGTCCCGATGATTTTTAGAATCGTCTTGGTTTCCGCACATGGTTGGTTTGGACAAGAGGGAGTTTTAGGAAGACCCGATACAGGTGGTCAAGTAGTTTATGTTCTCGACCAAGCCAGAAATTTAGAAAAGCAACTACAAGAAGATGTCTTACTCGCTGGTTTAGACGGACTCAACGTTAAACCAAAAGTAATTATTCTCTCGCGCTTGATTCCCAATAGTGATGGTACTTTATGTAACGAAAGGTTAGAGAAAGTCCACAGTACAGACAATGCTTGGATTTTGCGCGTACCTTTGCGGGATTTCAATCCCAACATGACCCAAAACTGGATTTCTCGCTTTGAGTTTTGGCCTTATCTCGAAACCTTCGCTATCGACTCAGAAAGAGAATTATTAGCAGAATTTCACGGTAAACCAGACTTAATTGTCGGTAACTACACTGATGGGAACTTAGTAGCTTTCTTATTAGCGCGACGGATGAAAGTTACCCAGTGTAACATCGCCCATGCTTTAGAAAAATCTAAATATTTGTTTAGTAATCTTTACTGGCAAGATTTAGAAGATAAATATCATTTCTCTCTACAATTTACTGCTGACTTGATAGCCATGAATGCTGCTAACTTTGTCGTCAGCAGTACTTATCAAGAAATTGTCGGTACGCCAGATAGTGTGGGACAATATGAGTCTTATAAATGCTTCACCATGCCAGAGTTGTATCATGTGGTGAATGGCATTGAGTTATTCAGCCCGAAATTTAACGTTGTTCCGCCGGGGGTGAACGAGAGTTATTACTTCCCCTACACCAAGACTCAAGAACGGGTAGAAAGCGATCGCTTGCGTCTCGCTGAAATGTTATTTACATTAGAAGACTCTAGCCAAATTTTCGGCAAACTGGATGACCCCAACAAGCGCCCTATTTTTTCAATGGCGCGTCTCGACCGCATTAAAAACCTGACTGGTTTAGCTGAATGTTTTGGTCAAAGTAAAGATTTGCAAGAGCATTGTAACTTGATTTTAGTTGCGGGTAAATTACGCACCGAAGAATCAGACGACAACGAAGAACGTGACGAAATTATCAAACTTTATCACATCATTGATGAATATAATCTTCACGGCAAAATTCGTTGGTTAGGTGTCCGGTTATCAAAAAGTGATTCTGGCGAAATTTATCGCGTGATTGCTGACCATCAAGGTATTTTTGTCCAACCTGCTTTATTTGAAGCCTTTGGTTTAACAATTTTAGAATCAATGATTTCTGGACTACCAACTTTTGCGACTCAATTTGGCGGGCCGCTAGAAATCATTCAAGATAAAGTTAATGGCTTTTACATTAACCCTACGAATTTAGCAGAGACAGCCACGAAAATTTTAGATTTTGTTACCAAATGTGAACAAAATCCCGACTATTGGCAAACAATTTCTCAAAAGGCAATTAACCGAGTTTACACTACCTATACTTGGAAAATACACACCACCAAGCTGTTATCTTTAGCTAGAATTTACGGCTTCTGGAATTTTACCTCCCAAGAAAACCGCGAAGATTTATTGCGTTATTTGGAAGCACTGTTTTACTTAATTTATAAACCCAGGGCGCAACAACTTCTCGAACAGCATAAATATCGGTAATTATGTAAGGAAAAAATAAAAAGGCAAAAGGTAAAAGTAAAAAGGCAAAATAAAATAAGCTTTTGCCTTTTTACTTTTATTTTTATCTTGTTAGATGAAACCAAGTTCTTGGCCCGACTATGCCATCTACATTGATATTGCGACGATTTTGAAAGGCTTTGACAGCACTTTCTGTCAACGCACCGTAAACCCCATCTACACGAATTGTATAGCCATTAGCTATGAGTAACTTTTGTAAAACTCTCACAGCTAGACCTGAATTTCCAAAACGTAAATTAGGTACAGTACGACCACCCAATCTTGTAGACCTAGCTAATAAAAGTTCATCGTCACTCAATTTTTGGGCGATGAGGCGTTGTGAACGCGGAAACTTGATATTTACAGGTTGAAAGTTCTTAAATTCTGATAAGCTATATAAGTCTTTAGCAGGTTTTTTGTCTGTTTTTTTTACTAGATTTTTTTCAGAATTAGCATTAAAAGCTACTAGAGTAGCTTCAGATTTTTCTTGAAGCTGCATGAATTCAGACGGCGTGGTTTTTCTATCTAAATCAAATTGAGATGACTGCCCCTGTGGTGTTTTCTGCACGCCATTATCTAGCTGAATTACATGCTGCTGGTTGATATGAGACGGAGATGGTTGTTTGACAATTAACACGCCCGTCATCAGCAGGACAATATCACTCATTTTTTTTGATGTTATTAACACCCATATTTCCTTTGACAGAAAAATCGTCGTTGTTCCGGAATGGTGTGTCCTAGAAATAAAAAAATATAATAATTTTGCGTAATCATAAACAACTGCGATCGCCTAGCAATCCTCAATTATGCTTGACACAATTGCATCTGAATCGTTGATTTGGTTTTATGTCCTGCTTTCCTTGAAAATAATAAACTCTAGATAATAAAAAATTTTCTCTATCTGAAGCGGTATCTCTAATGGTTAATAAGATTTGAATAAGAAATTACTTTGATTTTTCAGACTTGATAAAGATACAAAAATATGGTTACGTAGCGAACAAAAATTTAAATTAATTCTATCTCTCAGCAGAAGCGATCGCTCATCAAAGTAACAGCGATCGCTATCTGCATAATTATTACTATCCAATACTGGTAATTACTGGATGGAAGTAAAAAGCAAAACCTAAAACTGTATATGCCGCTAACAACAAAATACCTTCCAACCAATTAGATTTACCATCAGAACTAATACTGTTGGCAATTAATACCGACACAGCCACAGCGACTAATTCAAAGGGATTAAAATCTAAATCCATTGGTTGACCAAGTATCCAGCCTGCTATGACTAACACCGGGGCTACAAATAAAGCAATCTGCATACTGGAACCCACAGCTACAGATACAGAAAGATCCATCTTATCTTTCATCGCTACAGTCACAGCCGTGGCGTGTTCTGCGGCATTACCCACAATCGGTACTAAAATTACACCTGTAAACAGTGCTGTTAAACCTAGTTGGGATGTGGCTACTTCTAAAGAATCAACTAACATTTCTGATTCCAGTGCGACTAGCAAGGTACAAACCAATAACACCCCAGTCCACAACCACATATTTGGTTTCTCGTGGGAACCTTCATTGTCTTCCGCCTCAGCCACGCCCACATCATACAAATAAGTATGGGTTTTCATCGAAAACAGCAATGTCAAGGCGTAAACCACAATTAACACCACTGCCACAGCCAAGGAAAGATTTTGTAGAGTTTGTTCATTAATGCCTTTGGAAGTATAGTTCATTGCCGTGGGAAGTAACATGGCAATCACCGCCAAATTCATTGAGGAAGCATTTACACGCGCTACAATAGGCTGAAATGTTTGCTCTTTGTGGCGCAATCCTCCCAGAAACATCGAAAGACCCATCACCAGTAATAAGTTACTGACAATCGAACCTGTAATACTGGCTTTGACTACACCAACCAGTCCCGCGTTCAAAGCAACTAAAGCAATGATTAATTCTGTTGCATTACCAAAGGTGGCGTTTAATAACCCTCCCAGCGTTGGGCCTACCACCACAGCAATTTCCTCTGTTGCTGTTCCCATCCAAGCGGCTAAAGGCAAAATCGCCAAACCAGCAGTGACAAACACTATTAAGTCTCCCCATTCGAGAAAATGCGCCGCCAGCGACACGGGAATAAACAGTAACAGCACGAAAAAAAGAATGTTTTTACCTGACATTTGGTTACTTTAGTAAAAGTTATCCTGGAAAAAGCTGAGTGAAATATGGGGAAGATGAGGTAGTGAAGTAAGTAAAGTGAGTCAACAAAAAATGATTCTTCCCTGTTTTGCTTCTCTTCCTCATCCCCCGCAGTACTCATAACTCAGCACTCCAATAGGATACTCTCAAGTTTTAGTTAACCCATTGAGAGAATTTACTAAACTCTAGGACTTACGCAAAAAAACGAAAAAATAAAATTTTAGAACAGGGTGTAGGGGTATGAGGGTGTAAGGGGGGAAGTATTCAAAACCCTTACACCCCATACCCTTTCACCCCCACACCCAATCCCCATAGACAATTTTGGTGCGTAAGTCCTGAACTCGTGGCAATTTATCAAAATTGATGAAAACAGATCAATGCTCAATGTAAACTAACGTTGTGTTTTACAGATTTTCTGCAACATTTTGTAGTAAAAATATCAATTTTCAGGTAGCATACTACACAGGAAATAGAGTTTAATAGATTCAAAGACAATTCATGTTGACCAATAGTCCCTAAATGGTGCAAATGCCCAGATTTATCTGTGGGGTCAGTCTAAAATCTAAAATTGTGAAATAGCTGAAAAATTAGCGATACTTGAAAAACAGAGATAGGATAACGCAGATTTCACACTCTAGTCAGACTGCTGTCTCAAGAATTAAACTGTATCCTATAGCCATAGTTTTAGTCTATACCGGATTTTGTGTTCAAGCCTGTGTAGATGAGGTTGAAAGAAAACGCTTTCCGCGTTGCTGCAAGTTTTTTGTTTTGGATAAATATACTACATGACTTCTGCTGCTGAATTGCCAGCCAGCCCTGGCGCTACGTCTATTGATCATTCAATTACCCAAGATACTCACCAGCATGATCCCCTAAAAACAGCGACTGGTGTGTATGTCACAGTGCATGGTCATTTTTATCAACCACCGCGCGAAAACCCTTATCTAGACGCAATTGAGCGTCAACCCAGTGCTGCACCTTTCCATGATTGGAATGAGCGGATTCACTATGAATGCTATCGTCCCAATGCCTTTGCCAGAATCGTCAATGACCAAGGCGAAGTGATGGGGATAGTGAATAATTACGAGTATCTCAGCTTTAATATTGGCCCTACCTTGATGTCGTGGCTAGAACGCTATGATGTGGAGGTTTATCAACGAATATTAGAAGCAGATGCCAAAAGCGCCGATCGCCTGCAAGGTCATGGCAATGCGATCGCGCAAGTATATAATCACATCATCATGCCTTTGGCTAACGAACGGGATAAATACACGCAGATTCGCTGGGGCAAAGAAGACTTCAAATCTCGCTTTGGTCGTGATCCCGAAGGCATCTGGTTAGCAGAAACAGGTGTAGACTACGCAACTATCGAAGCTTTAATTGCTGAAGGGATTCGTTTCATTATCCTGGCACCATCCCAAGCACAACGTTGTCGTTCTCTACCCAAACAAAATGATCCCCAACCAGAATGGCACGAAGTTGGTGGTAGTCAGATTGATCCCACCCGTCCCTATCGTTGCTATTTGAAAGGAAATAAAGAATGGGGATTTGAAAAAGGAGATATCCTCAACTCACCACTCCCGACATCGGACACTTCTAAATATATAGATATCTTCTTCTACGATGGCCCAATATCCCGCGACATGGGTTTTACAGATGTCACCTATAGTTCCCATCACTTAGCCGGACGTATAGGTTCAGCTGTGCGTGGGGATCATCGTCCCGCCCAATTGATATCTGTGGCTACCGATGGGGAAACCTTTGGACATCATAAAAAAGGCACAGAAAAAACCATCGCCTACGCCTTTACCACCGAACTTCCCCGTCATGGGTGGACAGTCACCAACTTTGCCCACTACCTCAGCTTAAACCCACCAACTTGGGAAGTAGAACTCAAGCCTATCACCGCTTGGAGTTGCGCCCACGGTGTTGATAGATGGCAGGATGACTGTGGTTGTGGTGGTGAGGGTGGTGTTTGGCATCAAAAATGGCGGCGACCTTTACGTAACGCCTTAAATTGGCTGCGGGATCAGCTAGTGGAAGTGTATGAAGAATATGGGCAGCAATTTTTCAAAGATCCTTGGTTAGCTAGGGATGAGTATATCAAAGTCATCCGCGATCGCTCACCCGCCAATGTCAGCCGCTTTCTCTCCCGCCATCAAACCCACAAACTCAACGCCGCCGAACAAGTAGATGCTTTGCGTTTATTAGAAATGCAGCGTCACTCCTTATTAATGTTTACCAGTTGCGGCTGGTTTTTTGAAGAACTATCTCGCCCAGAAGGTACTCAAATTCTGCGTTACGCCGCCCGCGCCTTAGAACTGGCGGGAGATGTCGCAGGTGTGCAGTTAGAAAAAGGCTTCGTCAAACGCTTGGGTTTAGCACCAAGCAATGTAGACTTATTCAAACATGGCGGTGAAATATATCGTCAGTTAGTCTTAACTGCTCAAGTGAGCTTCAAGCAAGTTGCTGCTCATTATGCCATTACTTCGCTGTTTAATAATCATCGACCCGTAGAGACTTGCAATTTACCAGGGCAAGATACCTCTGGTAAAATGCGTCATCATTGCCAAAAGCGAGTTTATTGCTACACAAGTAATGAGTTAGACTACCAACGGCAACGCATGGGAGCATTGACTTTAGTTGTCGGACATTTAAAATTAGTTTCCGAAATTACTTGGGAAAGCGAACATTTAGTGTTTGCTGTGCTGCATTTAGGCGGTTGGGATTTTCACTGCTGCATTCAACAGTTTACAGGGCGACGTGATTACAGCCAGTTAAAAGAAAAATTGTTCACCGCACTCCAGCAAGCCAGTGCAGCCCAGACTATTTTGGTGATGACACAGGTGTTTGGCAATGAAACCTTTAGCTTACAGAATTTATTTGCTGAAGAACGTCACCGGATTATGCGGTTAATCAGTCAAGAAACATTAACTCGACTTGACCAACTGTATACCCAAACATACCGCGAAAACTACGGCGTACTCATGGCCTTTCATCGGGATGAACTCGAAGTACCCCAAGAATTGCAAGTGGCTGCCGAGATTGCTTTAGGATATCGCTGTATGACAACATTGCGATCGCTAGAGCAAGACATCACAGAACCGCAATCTTGTGGAAATCACATTGTAGAATTAGAAGCGATCGCCACAGAAGCCAAGCATCTGCGTTGTCGCTTCAATATTCCCGAAGGTAAGCAAATATTAGAGCAATTAATTTTGCGATCGCTCTGGCAATTATTACATGACACCAACGGTAGTTTTGCCACCGATATCCAAATATTAGAAAGATTGATTGATGTGGGATATCAACTCAACTTGGGTATTTCTCTCTATCGTTCTCAAGAACTATACTTCAGTTGTCTGCACAGTCAGATAGCACCCGCTTGTTTTGCCAGCCTGATCAATAAACAGGATACTAATCAATGTCGGCAGTTATTAAAATTAGGTCAAAAGTTAGCCGTTGATGTGAAGGGAATTTTAAGTCAGTTAGATTAGTATATTCCTCAAACTTAGATCCCCGATTTCTTCAAGAAGTCGGGGATCTTGCTATTCACGAATGATTGATAATTGCTATAAAACTAGATTAATCGGCCAAATAATCTTGTCTGATATATAGGATATCTAGATATGACTTACGCAAGAACTCTCTCAAACTCTTCTAACTTCGTGTCCTTTGCGTCCTTTGTGGTTCGTTTTTTCATAATTTTGCGTAAGTCTTCATATAGAGGAATGATCGCTCCTATTAGCCTAAATTAAGGGAGCGATCGCTGCACAAACAAAAGTGGAACATTAGTAATTATGTATTGAGTAGCAATCTCATTTAACATACTTAAGATAGATTTACTATACGTCATCAGGCTGATATAGTAACTTGTCTGATTTATTTAAAATCCCCAACTCTACCCTTTTAGTCGTAGTCAATTTTGGATTGACTGATGACTATTGAGCAATCAAACTATTAATTATCTTTTATGACTCGCATTATCGGTTTAATCAGTGGTACATCCGTAGATGGCATTGACGCTGCTTTAGTAGATATTTCTGGTACAGATTTAGACCTGAAAGTTGAGTTATTAGCAGGACAAACATATCCTTATCCGGCTGAACTCCGAGACAGTATTTTAGCTGTTTGTGCAGGTAAAGCCATTTCAATGGCAGAATTAGCAGCATTAGATGATGCGATCGCCTTTAGTTTTGCCCAAGCCGCGCAAAACATTCAAACTGGTCATCAGCCAGCAATTTTAATTGGTTCCCACGGGCAAACAGTTTATCATAGACCACCACAAAGCCAGGGAATCGGCAAACCCCAGTCCCTGGGTTATACACTGCAATTGGGACGAGGTGAATTAATTGCCAGTATCACAGGAATTACCACCATCAGTAATTTCCGTGTTGCTGACATTGCAATTGGTGGTCATGGCGCACCCCTGGTACCCAGAGTTGATGCCTTTTTACTCAGTCATCCAGAAGAAGCACGCTGCATTCAAAATTTAGGCGGTATCGGGAATGTTGCTTACATCCCACCCCGCCGCGACAACTGGTTAGAAAAAATGCGCGGTTGGGATACAGGCCCAGGCAACAGCTTGTTAGATTTAGCAGTAGAGCATTTAACTAATGGTGCTAAAAAATATGACGAAGATGGTAAATGGGCGGCGACTGGTAGTCCTTGCCAATCTTTAGTCGAACAATGGTTGCAGCAAGACTACTTTCATTTACCACCGCCCAAATCTACAGGACGTGAGTTATTTGGTGTAGATTACTTAAATCAATGTTTAAAAGATGCCGGGCCATATCAACTCAGTCCGGCGGACTTTCTCGCCACCCTTACCGAACTGACAGCAGCTTCTGTTGTTCACAGTTACCAAACCTTTTTACCGCAAATGCCACAACGGGTATTTTTATGTGGTGGTGGTAGTCGGAATCTGTATTTAAAAGAACGTTTGCAGTCATTATTAAAAACAATCCCCGTTTTAACTACCGATGAAGTCGGCTTGAGTGGAGACTTTAAAGAAGCGATCGCTTTTGCAGTTTTAGCCTACTGGCGACAGCTAGATATGCCTGGAAACCTACCATCAGCCACAGGCGCACCCCATGAAGTCCTGCTGGGAGAAATTCATCCAGCCGAAAAATAAGTTTTGCGGACTTAGCACCTGACATTTTTAGGTTTCAAATATATCTTTAAGTCGTAAGGGTACTTGATTAAGACAAGGAACTGAGAAGGTGGGTCATACTTTTTTAATGGAACCAGGACGCTGGTCATTACAAGGCAATTGGCTAGAACACAATGGAATGCCAATCAGCGTTAAGGGTATGACCCTAGTTGCTTGGAATCGAGATAACTGGTTCACAATGGCAACCAAGCTGATTTTTCCTGGTAGCGATCGCTCAGAAATTTCCTTAGTATACAAAGGGCGGTTGCATGAAGGTGAACGCCAGTATACTTTTTTACTTCAGCATAATTTGTTCGGACAGATCGAAGGCGAAGGTTGGATTGGTCTCGATACAATTGTGCAACGCTATTGGGTATTGAGCGATCGTCAACGTCGCAGTGGCTTTGAAACAGTCTATCGTCTCTCAGATGACGCTTATTATTTAAGTTCTGGTGTCATGTCCGGTCATTCCCTCACCAGTACAATGGAAGCCAGTTTAGAACGGCAACCGCTCAAATAGTGCTGAGTTGGAAATGCAGAGTGATGAGTTGTAAAGATACTCATGACTTATGCAAAAACCGCTAAAACTCTCATTTCTCAGGGAACTCTGCATCTTGCGTCTGGAGTTGTTTAACGTTCCCTAGTCTGTGCATTAATCCTGACCCAATACGGTTCAGATAAGAACCCTAAATGACAACAAAAGCAACAAATAATAACTAATGACTCAATAAAAAACGAAAAAATGATTTTGGAGGGGGTTTGGGGGACGCAACCGTCCCCCAATCGGGGGCTTGGGGGATTCTCCCCCAAATCTTGCTCATTGTCTAATAGGTAGAGCAGAAATTGAGAAATCAACTCTCATCACCTTAACTGAATCGTATTGAGTCCTGACCTTGAAATTACTGGGTTTCTACTTAGGACTCAGTACTCAGCACTTTGCCATATATCAGCGATTGTAAATCAATAGAAACTATAGATAATTATTTAGCCAAATTTGGGCAGACTAGAAATACATCAACATCAGCGTGCGGAATGTGAGCAAACTTCAGGATGAATCTACCATTCCGTAGATTTGAATTGGCATCTTCCACCAATTGTAAACACTAATTGCTGACAAACCGCAGGCCAAGAGTAGCAATTCTCCCCCCAGAGAACTAAAAACTGCTTCTGAACTTGATTGATCTAGAAACTCATTCTAAATCAATCAAAAACGCCAGTTTGAAAATACTTGTTTTCCTACACACTTAACATCAATCTGCTTTTGGAGTCGAATGTTTTATGTCAGACCCCAACATTGGACGCTTACTCGGCAAACGCTACCAGCTTCAGGAACTAATTGGTACTGGAGCAATGGGTCGAGTTTATCGTGCTAAAGATATTTTGTTGGGAGGCGTACCAGTAGCAGTCAAGTTTCTCGCCCTCTCGATTCAAAATGAAAAGATGCGGTTACAAGAACGCTTTGAGCGAGAAGCCAAAACCTGTGCTTTGCTGGGACAAAAAAGCATTCATATTGTGCGAGTCATGGACTATGGCGTAGATGAAAATAATACGCCCTTTTACGTGATGGAATATCTTCAAGGACATGGCCTCAGTCAGATTATTCGTCAGCATCATTTAGCTTTACCCAGATTCTTGAGCATGGTGCGTCAAATCGGACTGGGGTTACAGTGCGCCCATGATGGGATTCCCGTTGATGGCGCTATTTATCCGATTATTCACCGTGATATCAAACCCAGTAATATACTCGTCATTCAAGACTCCAGCTTTGGGGAGTTAATTAAAATTCTTGATTTTGGCATTGCTAAGTTACTCCAAGCCAATAACAACGAGCAAACAAAATTTTATTTAGGAACTTTAGCTTATTCTTCTCCCGAACAGATGGAGGGTAAGGAATTAGATAATCGGTCAGATATTTACAGTTTAGGTGTGATGATGTTTGAGATGCTAACTGGCAAAATGCCGTTAGTCGCTGCAACTCATTCCTTTGGCGCGTGGTACAAAACCCATCACTTGCTAGAACCACGTTCTTTTGCCGCAGTCAATCCTGGGTTAGAAATACCCAAACAAGTAGAAGATTTGGTCATGAGTTGTCTGGCTAAATCACCAAGCGATCGCCCCCAAAAAGTAAGCGAAATTTTGCAGGCCTTAGAATCCATCGAACAGAATTATCGCTCGCCCATCATTCAACCAGATAAACCCGCACCCAAAACAGTAGCAACTCGCAGCTTAACAATTCCTGTAGAAGTTCAGCCCCAGACAAAAGCCGATATAGAGGTATTATCTGCTCATGATGAAATCTTACGTACTACTGCTTGGCCAGACAACAAACCCATAGCGGATATTGTCTTCCCCAAAACAATTCGTTTGAATAACGAAGTTTTACCAACTCTTTGGGTGATGCTACCACAGCAGGAAATTATCAAACGGTTTGCCTGTAATCGTTATAATCAATTTCTCTTTCTGCCTGCACCGCATCCGATGACACTGTGGATTACTGTTATCTACAATCGTCAACATGGTGTAAAGTGGCTGCCTTACTATCTTGATCTCAAAACTAGTTTCGGCCAAGAAATAACTAGATTACTTGCAAAAACTGGTTATTATCGATTGTTATTCTTTGCCAGAGAAGCACCAAGTCGCTGTTCTCACATCTTACTTTGCAGCATCGCTACGGCTCAACGCCAAAATCTCGAACAATGGGCTGAAGAAAGTAAAATCTCAGCATCATCTGTTGATCCACAACTTAGTAAAAATGTACTAAAAAGTGAATACGAGAGAATTAAACCCCAAATTTTATCTAAATTAGAAGCAACGGCTACAGACATTCCCTTTGATCTTTCCGGTGAGAATGTGGCGGATTGCAAAATGTAAACTTTTGTGACGAAAAAACTATATTCGGTTGTAAGCCTTACGTTATAGCAAATATAATGATTAGCGATGGCGAGTGGTCAACTAAATTTAATTGGATCTACGCAGATAGTGCTATGTGTCCAATACAGCACCCAAATTAGTTTGTTTAACTAGCCTTGAGTTAATTACCTGGGCTACCTAATGCGACTAATTTATCCCCTACAATACAGTTTACTCTTAACAATTATGTGCAGCCTTTTAGATGGCTGGTCATAGTTTTGGGTTAAAACAATCAATCTACAATCGCTGAACTAAAGTTGACGCCCCAGCATCCCCAGCTCCTTTCCTTCTTGGAACCGAGCAAGAGAAGGAGGTCGCCCACTGCGACACAAAAATAAGTCTATGCCAGAGTGGAACCTGAGTCTAAGCCCCACTGGTGTTTAAGAAGCTCTTGGTAAGTAGCCTCGCGCACAACCATTTGCTCATAGAGCTTGACCAAAAAGTCTTTCGCTTGGTCATGGCTCATGTGCTGTACTTGAGTAGCAAATGAACGGATGCTGAATTGTTGTTCCAAAGATAATTCAATTGGCTGGTTCATAGTAAACTCCGAAAAACAACGCGTAAAAGTGAGCTTTAGGGTTAGAAATCCCTCAAAGGATAGTTTTGGGACTAGCAGTAGCTCTACATTTGTTCCTACGTATTAAGAAAGATAACAATTGTTTGACTATTTGCCCACACCCTTGGGGATTAAATTTTTTGTGTCCTTAACCGTCTTTGCCTAAACCTACTGGTATACAACTCAAGTATATTGAGGCAAATTCCGGGAAATTTCACAAATAGTGAATCTAAATACCTGATTTTAGCCTTTCCGAGTCAAGCTTCTCTGGGAGGGAGAAACTGGTGAGTGCAAAGGTAAATATAAGGTATTAAACCTGAATTATATTCGCTATACCGTATTAGGTGCAAGATGTCAATTCAACAAATTATATAAACTCTACCTCCAACTGCTAAATTTTGGAAGTTAAGAGTATTTTTATCAAGTTGTAAAAAATAAAAATGCTCAGGCTGAACAAATTGCTGAGTATATCTACTAAAGATAACGTTTGGCGAAAATTTGAGTCAGTTGATTCCAGGATTTACTCGTAAAGCTTGGGTTTAGGGGTGAAAGGGTGTTGTATTCAAAACCCCTACACCCTTTCACCCTTGATTTTTCATATCACTGCGTAAGTTTTACATTCTAGACTGGTGGAGGTGGGCTGTATAGTCAGGTAGTGCAGAGAAATGAAGAAAAAGCCATTAACCACAGCAAACTTTACCAGAGGGGCTGCTGGCTGGCGGAAAACAAGAGAAATGTTTGGTCAAAATTACTTTTGACCATTGACAATTGATTTGTTCAGTCTTGTATTTCTACGATCACAACTGTGATGTTATCATGCCCGCCTTGTTCTTTGGCAGCTTCTATGAGGGAGATAGAGGCTTTTTCCAGTATAGGGATGTTTTGCAGACACTCAGCAATTTGTGGGTCTATTAGTTCTTCAGTAAGACCATCGCTGCATAATAGCAAGCGATCGCCCCCTTTTACGTCCAGTGGTTGCAAATCAAATTGATTCAGGTCTTCTCGACCCAAACACCGGGATAAGACATGACGAAAAGGGTGCATTCTGGCTTCTTCAGGGGTGATGTCGCCAACTTTAATCGCTCTGGCTACCCAAGTATGGTCTTCGGTGATTTGCTCTAGTTGTGAATTACGCAAGCGATATAATCGAGAGTCGCCAACGTGAGCGCACCAAGGAGTTTCTGCTTGACGGAAAAGTACTACAACTACGGTAGTACCCATATCAGCGCGTTCGGGGTGATTTTGCTGATCTAGTAAAATTGCTTCATTAGCTTGCCACAAAGCTTTTTCGAGGATTTTTTCATTTGGTTCAGGCCCATCCCAATTTGCTACTAAATAGGCTTGAATTTCCCTTGTCGCAATGTGGCTTGCTTCTTCACCGCCTGCGTGACCACCCATACCATCAGCAACGACAAAAAATCGTCCTTCAGGATCGATATAATAAGCATCTTGGTTACTCGAACGAATAAGACCCGGATCACTAAAACCCGTGAATTTTAATTTCATAATTTTTTAAGGCAATATTTAATACATACGTTCATAACGGTCGAGGCGAAGAAGCAAACGGATCAGGATTACTGAGACGGCTGCTGCAATCAAGCCAGCTACCACCGCTAACCATACATAATGATTCACCAATAAAATGGTAGCTGACAGAGTAAATCCACTGATTATCAAAGCGTAGCTAATTCCAAGCTGAATACTTGCCTGTCGTCGCAAGAGGCGTTCTGATTCGATAGAACGTACCCGCACCCGCATATCCCCTCGCTCTAATTTTTCCAGAGTATCTTCTAGCCTGCGGGGTAGGCCGAATGCGGTGGTACTCACCTGTACTGCTTGACGACTTAATTCATTTAAAAAGCTATTGCTATCAGCGCCATTCATGTTTGTCATAAGCTGCATTGCATAAGGTTGGGCAACTTCCATAAAGTTAAATTCTGGATCTAAGCCCTTACCTACCCCCTCTAGAGTGGAAAAAGCTCGCATCACAAAAGTAAACGTTGCAGGAAATCTAAATGGCTGATTATAAGCTATTTCGTATAGATCATCACTAATTGCTGCAACTGATTGTGTTTCAAACGGCTTATCCATAAAATTGTCCAGCATATACTGGACAGAACGCCGGACTGGCCCAATATCATCGACTGGTGCGATCGCTCCTAAATTAATTAGTGATTCTACTACGCGATCGCCATCTTTTTGAGCAATGCCAAACAAGGTTTCCATCAGTCCTTCTCGGACATTGGACTTAATGCGTCCCATCATCCCAAAGTCGTAGAAGATTAAACCACCCTCGGCACTGACAGCAATGTTACCTGGATGGGGGTCAGCATGGAAAAAGCCATTATTCAGCAGTTGATGTAAATAAGCTTGAGCGCCTTGACGCGCAATCAATTTCCGGTCTAAACCCGCCGCTTCTAAAGCTTCATATTGACTGATTTTAATGCCGGGTAAATATTCTAAGGTCAGAACTCGTGGTGAAGCGTAACGCCAATAAACTCTAGGCACTTTCACCCAGTCATAACCGCGAAAGTTGCGGCGAAATGTATCAGCGTTACGGCCTTCCCCAAGATAATCAATTTCTTCCCAAAGAATGCGACAACATTCTTCATAAATCCCCATCCAGTCTCGTCCCTTCCCCCATTTGGGATGGTTTTGGAAGTAACGAGCAATTCCTTTGAGAATCTGTAAATCTATTTCAAATAACTTTTTTAATCCAGGACGCTGCACCTTAACGACAACAGCTTCCCCACTGTGCAGCACAGCTTTGTGTACTTGTCCTAAACTTGCAGCCGCTAGTGGAATAGGTTCAAAACTTTGAAAAAGTTCCGGAATTTTCTTCCCTAATTCTTGCTCAATAATCGTTTCTACTTGCTCATAGCTAAATGCCGGCACTTTATCTTGCAGTTTTGACAACTCTTCGACATATTCACTGGGAAAAATATCAGCACGAGTTGAAAACAATTGCCCAACTTTAATAAAAGTCGGCCCTAAATCTAGTAATGTATTTCTTACCCAAATTGCTTGGGCTTTGCGCCTTGCTGCTTGTTTGGCTTCTGTTACACCACCTGGATAACTCCAAGATTTGTTATAACGCCAAACTTTGAACATAAAGGTCAACACAAAAGACCAAATGTCCACAAAACGGCGTTTGCTAGAGTAGTTTTCACGATTCCAACGGTATGCTTTGTCTGAATAACTTTGTTCCATATCTTTTGCGTACCGTTGGTTTGTCACTGAATCAACTGGAAGATAAGACACTCTGATTCCTAAACTTTGTTTGATTAAAGAGTCATTTGTCATTCGTCATTGGTCATTTGTCAGTCGTCATTTTGACTCTTGACTATTAACTCTTGACCATTAACTAAACAGAACTGCTGCGATATCGCTGTAGTTCATTCCGCAATAGGGCAATTTCGGCGCGTAATTCGTCAATGTTGGCTTGCAAATCAACTGGGTCTTCTCCGACTGTTGTGGTTTGACCAACATTAGCCGCCTCTGCGGCGCGATTTGCTCTGGCTGTGACTTCTTCTGTAAACTGACGCAGTTGCTCTCTAGCTTCAGCATCAAATTTACCTAACTCACTGAGCGCATCGGTCAAGGCGACTTCTAGGCGCTCATTAATCACTTCCGCTACTGCTCTGCCTACAAAAAAGGCTTGTAAAAGGGGGTTACTCATAAATTTTTGTTACGCTCATCCGCAAGAGAATTATAACTTGCTCGTATGCTTTGCCGCTTCTATCTGAGAGTTTTGGAGTCAATTTTACAGGTTTAAAGTTACCCCCCTTTACAATTCTTTATTATAATCATATAACTGTATATGTATTTAGTTACATATAAAACTATAGATTAAGAAAATCTAAAAATTAATTAATTTAACTTGCTTGTGTTTTTTTCGGAGTGGTTGATTTTTTATTTCCATAGTGAAGTAATTCATTATATATATTTACATTTATTGGTTTAGTCACAAATTTTTAAATATTTTTTCTGCTTAAATGAAAATTAAAATACTGAATTTTGTTTAAGTTTTAAAAAATACAGTAGTTAAGGGATTATAGTAGCAGATATTAAATAATAGTATTTTATCAAGATTGGCATATTTCTTTATACATAATTATGTCCATCAAACTTTGTTGTTTGACCAAAAATCCACTAGGTAAGTTGACTTTAATTTTTGTTGCTATTAGTTTGACCCTTAGTAGCTGTACACCAGAAAGAAGAGCTATGCTCAGAGCTACGGCGGAAAACTTTCGTAACCAAGCTTCTGAGGCGATTAATTCATATAGAGAGATTAATCAACTGCAACTGCGAGATTCTACTGGGGATGATCCAGATAAAATTATTGAGGAATTATTAAATAATCCTATTCTGGAAGATGATAGTGATGGTGGCAGTATTAATTTTCAAGAATTAGATTTAATTATTTTAGGAGAAAAAAAGCAACCAACAGAACTTGATACCGCTTTAAACAATTTACAGGCAGAATATGATCAAGTTGCACAAATATTTAGCAATCTGGAAGCTATTGATTATGGTAGTAGCAAGATAGTAGCACAAACAGCGCGACCAGCAAGGTGTTTAACAGTGAAAATGCTGCGTTTGGCGAAACTTTTGCAAGAAAATCCACCCAAGCCAAAAAACCCTGAACGAGCAGATATTGGAGCCGAATTAATTAAGCTGCGCCAAGCCTACAGACAAGCGAATATATCAAATTCCGAGAAGGAAGGAATTGAAAAGCAAGTCGGTGTGTTAGTTAATCAGTGGCGCAGTTTAGATGTTGAGGAAAAGGAACTGATAGAAGCAGCGATCGCTAAATTTATAGTAGCAGCAGATAAAGGACAAAGACTATCCAAACTCATTGATGAATATCCCCATCTTAGCTTTGATGTGGTGGCGGCGAGAATTACCCAAATCTTAAATTTAACTACAGATATCACTGGTAATAATTACGGTTCACTCAGAGGCAGAATTAATATTGTTGAGCAAGAAATTAAATCTGATCAAACTCTGAGCAGTTTTTTTATTGATGTTGTTAATGGACAATCTCAGCCTGATAAATCTCAACTTAAATGCCAAATTTAACAAGGTAATCATTATGAATAATCAGCCTGTGAATAACATTATAGCGGTGGTTGGCAATAAAACCATAGATAGTTTAGCTACAATTATTCAACAGTTACAAGCGGAACCCAAAAATAGCATTGATTTACCAAAATTGCAGTCTACAGAAGATGAATTAGAAGATATTTTACTTATGTTGCAATTTGAATTAAAACAAGCTAAAGATAAAAGTAATTGGGATTTAGTCAATACCTTAAGACCAGCAATTCAGGAATGTAAATATACCATTGATAGTGTGAGAGCCGCCATTATTAATAAAATTGTGATTGAAGTTAACTCTGATAATTTTGCCGAAATGCAGAAAATTTTGGCGAATATAGATGAAGCCAGTAAAACCCAAACGCAGATTAATGTGGCAATTGGTTTGTTTGGCTTTGTGCGGAGGTTATTATCTGGGAGAATTTTGCTTTAGCAATTTATGAAGCAGAATTCAGAAATCAGGAGTCAGAATGCAGCATGAATTCTGTATGACACTTTGGCAAGCTTAGTGCATCGCTGGGTAATGAATGTTGCTGGAAAACCTCGTCCACCGTGAGCTAAATCAAAATCAAACTTTCTTCTTCATTTAAACTCTATCCCTTTATGGGTGGAGTATTCTGTCTTCTGACTCCTGTTTATTTTATCTGCATTGATAACTGGCACAGGAACTAAACTAATACCCCGGACAAAAATATCTACACAAGTTTCAATATATTCATCACTGGTATAACTCTTGTACTTGAGTTTAGCATTATGACAGAGCATAGCTGCTAATAGCATTCCCGTAAACATATCAACTGCTGGTGCGGGGTCAAGTTCGGGTCTAACTGTACCATTTTGCTGGCAAGATTTGAGGTATGTAATGAGTTTTTCGCTTAAAGGTTGAGCAGCTTCTTGAATAACTTGTTTAGCTGCTTCTGGATGACGTTTAGCTTCCCCAATAAAAGTACGAATTAAATCTTCTTGCGCTTCTAACATGGAGTTATAAAGTTTGGCATAGTGTCTCAAATCAACACTGAGATTTTGTGTCCAGGTTTCGGGATGAGCCAAAGCTTCTAACTGGAGTGCTACAGCATTTTCAATAACTGCTTTCAGGAGTTGTTCTTTGCTGGCAAAGTGACGAAATAAAGTGACTTCATTCACGCCAGCAACGCGAGCTATTTCGCGGGTGGTTGCGCCTTGCACACCTAAACTGGCAAATACCTGTGAGGCTGCTGTAATTAAACGTGTGCGGGTGAGGGTGGATGAACGGATGTTTTTAGTCATTTTGCTTGCAAGTACTTACTTGCATTATATTTAATGTTGAAAAAGGTTTTATTAAGCAACTTACTACAATATTTAGCAAACATTTGTAAAGTAATAACAGACTGATGCTACTGAGATTAATAAAGCTTTACAAAATTTCTATCTACGTGTGTAACGATGCTTAACGCCGATGGGGAAATATTCGCGATCGCCTGTTGCGGTTAAAGTTACCTGTGGTGTTTGATATTCTGGGGGGACATAATTAGCAAACTCACCGTTTAAGCGTAAAAGTTGCACCAAAATTGACTCGGTGATAACTTGGCGTTTGTCTTCACTTGCTTCAACATCGGGTGCGAGTTCTACAACTACAGATAAAAATCGGTTCTTGTCTGCATCTTCTTTGACTTGCAAGACGAATTTCCCTGTTACCCACTCTTGTACTGCGGGTTGTTCTAAACCGACAGAGACGTTTTCGGGATAGATATTGGCACCAAAATAAGACACGGTAAAGTTAGAACGTCCAAAAACATAGACGAAAGGTAAGGGGTGTATTCCTCTGGGGGAGTGCTGAGTGCTGAGTGTTTCTAGTGGGTTGAAGTTCCATTCTGCTAAAAACTCAAGCATTGCATCGTAGGTAATAATTCCGCCAGTGTCGAGGATGTCGTAACGTACTAGGGGAACGCCATTATCACCAGAAAATAATAATGAGTTGTTCTGCACCTCAAAAAAGCGACTGGTGGGGTCATATTGGACTAATGTAGGTAGACGAGATTCACCGAATAAAGTTCTAGCAGCGTCGGGGTTTTTCGCTAAGAAACGGCGAATGCAAATACTCAACGGCGTTTCATTTCCCAACACCCCAGCATCAGCAGTTCCATAAAGTGAGGCGAAATCATAACAAGGGTTTTGGGAACCTATTCTGTCAGCAACTAAACTGCGCCATTCTTCGCTGAATACTTCTCCCGCCATAACCAGTTTGATGTGATATTGTGACCACTGCACGCCACGACTTAAACCAGTATCAATAACATCTTTGAGGAATGGCGGATATCCCAACAAAGCAACTTGTTCAAAGTTTCCCCCTAGTTCTTGAACGACGCGCAAGATTTCTTCTTTGTTGTTACCAGGAGTAATAAGGGTGATGGGATAACCTTTACTTGCTAAATAGCGACAACAATTTGTCGTGAACATTCCCCCCACCCAAGTTCCCAAGGTGAAACAAACTACAGCCAGGGTGCGTCGAGTATCTGCAAAAAAACTATCATGAAAAATTTGCTCAAAGCGGGTGGCTATTTGCAGTTCATCGGTGAAGAAGCGAGGCCAAAATGTGGGTTTACCTGTAGAACCAGAGGAAGCAGCTATCATATCGCACTCTGCTAACTGTCCATTGCGGCACAAATCTGGCAGAGGATAACGTTGGATATAATTTTCTTTAGCGATCGCAGGTAATTGCTGAAAATCTTCTAAACTTTGAATTGTCGCTGGATTAATGCCTCGTTCGGCTAAAAACGCCTTGTATGCTGGCACATTCGCCGCCACATCCCGAAACAATGTTAAGACTGTTTGTGAACTAACAGTGTTGTGATGTCTCTGTAGTAGGGTTTCTATAGGAGTAGAGATAAAGTCCGTAAATGCCTTAATACTGCGCTGTTGTTGGGAATTAGCGTTCATCGCATTTATCTAATAACTACTTTAATGTAGAAGGCGATCGCAGCTAAAACCGGATCACCTTTACTGGCAGTATACAGAAGTGGTAAGTAAGGGACTAGTATTTTATCTAGATAGTTAAGATGAATGTCCCTCACTTCCAGTCTTTTACTGCAATCTAGGTAATTTTTTTATGAGCTTGTCACCTTCAAAAATACCAGTTATTTTGTAACCATCAGGGCTTTCCCATACAAAAGTTGCCATTGTTTTAGAGCGGCTAACCTCAGTACCTCGACCCAAGATTGACCGCACATCTGTTAACGACATTCCTATTTCTAACCGTTCGTACTCTGCATAGCCGAAGCTAGAGAGTTCAGTCTGAGCAGATTTCTTATGTACCTTCAAATCAAAAGCAGCTTGATGGAAGCCGTATGTTAATCCGTAACTAAGCACTACTCCTATGTAAAAAATTATATCCAGGCGGGGTGGGAGTCTTTTCATAGGTATTTCCCTATATTATTTCTCCTAGAGCCTACCCAACACCATAGAAAAACAAAAATTGAGCCTCGTTGGGTAACATATACTATTTGCCTGTTTAGTAGGGGAAGAAAGATTTCCTATAAGTTGGGGGAGGCGTAGCGTAAACTAACAGCCTACGGTGATTATAAGCATTTGTTGAATTTTCAGAAACGAACGACTAAAAACGCAGAGGAAATATGTCTTACAGCCAGTTTAGTTTGCCAAGAGTTATTCAAGATTTCAACCTCACCTTAGTTGAAGGTGGTTCATTTTTACCACTAATGGAAACTGATGTGACTGTTCCCCCGTATTTGGTCGAGTTTTTGCAGCGTCATCTCCAGTTAGCGATCGCTCTGAATACTGAAAAGGCTCGGTCTGAATTAATTATCTGTCCATTGTTGTTAGCAGTCAAAGAAGCTTTACAAGATCAGATTAGTTTATTTTCTGGCGAAGATTTTAATGTTGACGCAGAAGCGGGTTTAACAGGAATATGTGATTTTATTCTCAGCTTGTCGCCAGAACAATTGTTTGTCAAGGCTCCTGTCGCTGTGGTGGTGGAAGCCAAAAAAGAAGACTTAAAAGGCGGTTTAGGACAATGTGTTGCAGAGATGGTAGCAGCGTGGAAGTTTAATCAAGCAGCAAACAATACCATTAATACCATTTATGGAACTGTTACGACTGGCACAGTTTGGCGTTTTCTGCGGTTGCAAGACAGTACAATTACTATTGATTTGACTGAGTATCCCTTACCACCAATAGAGTCTATTTTAAGAAGATTGGTGTATATGGTGAGTTGTCCGTAAACAGAACTACCTCAGCTGTAGTAATTTATAAAAACCCTACCTTATCCTTCAGCACCATGCAGGTTTATTGCAGTAAACAACACGCAAATTTTGAAAGTAATCGGTTTTGTACCTCTTGTGGTGAACCGTTACCGCTTGCGGTTGGGCAGATTGTTAATCAACGCTATCACATTATACGTCAGCTAGGGCAGGGCGGTTTTGGACGTACTTATTTAGCGGAAGATAAACAAAAAGCGAATCAAATGTGTGTGCTGAAGGAATTTGCACCCCAAGTCCAAGCACAGCAAGATTTACAAAAAGCCAAGGAGTTATTTGAGAGGGAAGCCAATGTGCTGAAGCAACTCCAGCACCCGCAAATTCCCCGATTTCATGCTTCTTTACAGGTGCAGTTAGGCAGTAAAGATTTTTTCTTTTTGGTGCAAGATTATATCCAGGGTGAAAATTATTGCCAGTTATTAGAACAGCGTCAAGCTCAAGGACAAACTTTTAGTGAAGAAGAAGTGATTCTGCTGCTGCAACAAATTTTACCTGTGTTGTCCTACATCCACTCAAAAGATGTTGTTCACCGCGATATTTCACCAGATAATTTAATTTGGCGACGTTCAGACCATTTACCTGTATTAATTGATTTTGGTGGGGTGAAGCAGTTACCCGCTTCCCAAGGTTTTTGGTTTACTAAATTAGCCGTGAATCATACTTTGTTAGGTAAAAAAGGCTACGCACCAGAAGAACAGATTCGCCAGGGAAAAGTATTTTTAAGCAGTGATTTATATTCTTTAGCGGTGACAATACTCGTATTATTAACAGGGAAGGAACCGCAAAAATTATACGACAGCTATCAAGGGCTGTGGTATTGGGGTAAGGAAATTAAAGTTAGCCCCAAATTAGAATCGGTATTGAAAAAAATGCTGGCTTATAAACCAAGCGATCGCTATCAAACAGCCGAACAAGTCCTGAAAGATTTACCATCGCCTGCTGTCACCCAACCCAGCAATCCTTATATTACCAAGTTGAAAACTCAAATTGTTGCCCCTGGGCAGAAACGCGCTAACGCTATAGTCAGTAAAATTCACCAAAGAACTCAAGCTGTCAGCCGCAAATTACCTTTACCTATGTGGTTACGTCCCTTTGCTGTGAGTATGGCGGGGACAGCCATAGTCGGGTTAACCGTGGCGGGAACTTGGGCGGCGGTAAATGCGGTTGTGCGGGGTATCACATCTATCAGCATACCTTCGATTTCTCTGCCCACAATGCCATCATTACCGAATCCCCTAGCGCAACCAGTCAGTAACAAAGGAAACGGGGATGTGATGGCGCGTCGCCAAGAATTAGAAATTTCTGAAGTCTTCTTTATTCGTATGGTAGACTCGTTGTTTTATAGCCAAAAGCCGGAAATGCAAGGGCGAACCATCACCTCAAAATCAGAAGATAAGGCTTTGCGGGATGAATGGTTGAGAATTGCTGATGACTTGTTGGATAAACTAGAACAGGCTGAACTTAGTCCCGCAGCCCGCCGGAAATTGGGTAGTTATAGTCAACAAGATTACGAAAGATGGAGACAGCAAGCCAGAAGTGGAAAGTTCGGTGACTATACAATGAGTCAGTTGAACAGAGAAACCAATCAAAAATTTGAAGAGTTATTTCCCGGAAAACAACGGGAGAAACAGAACCAACAAACTTACGGTCAAATTTGGTATGCGATCGCGGCTGATAAAGTTAGTAAAATACAATCGAACAATTAGTTAAGGTGTCAGGGTGATGAGTGAGTATGGAAGCAGGGGTGCAGGGGTGCAGAGGTGCAGGGGGCATAAAACGAAAATATATTACTTAAAACTCAGCACTCAGCACTAATGACTAAATTCTATTGTTCTAAAGGTCATGTAAATCCCGCAGGTAGTCGGTTTTGTCTCCAGTGTGGTGAAAATTTGCAAGATGTACCTGTAAGTTATGGTATCCAACCTGGGTTAACTTTAAGCGATCGCTATGTAATTGTTCGTCAACTCGGACAAGGTGGGTTTGGACGCACTTATTTAGCGGAAGATATCAACCGTTTCCGCGAACTTTGTGTTTTAAAAGAATTTTCTCCCCAAGTGCAAACAGCCTACGTGCTGCAAAAAGCCGAAGAACTGTTTCAGCGCGAAGCCAGCGTTCTCTACAAATTGCAACATCCCCAAATTCCCCGCTTTCGGGAACTGTTTCGCACAAATCTTCAAGGTAAGGAATATTTGTTTTTAGTCCAAGATTATGTCGAAGGACAAACTTACAATTCCTTATTAAATACCCGCAAGCAGCAAGGGTTAAGATTTACAGAAGTAGAAGTCAGACAACTATTACAGCAAATTTTACCAGTTTTAGATTATATTCACTCCCTGGGTGTAATACATCGAGATATTTCCCCAGATAATTTAATTTTACGCGCCGCCGACCAACTGCCAGTCTTAATTGATTTTGGTGGTGTTAAACAAGTAGTCGCCACCGTAGCTTCTCAATATTACCAACCAGATGCAGCAGGTCAAATGCCTGCACCAACCCTACTAGGAAAAATCGGTTTTGCACCATCAGAACAAATGCAAACTGGTGCAGTATCTCCCCATAGTGACTTATATGCGTTGGCAGTCACCATATTAGTATTATTAACAGGTAAACAACCGCAAGAATTATTAGATAACTACACCCTAACTTGGAAATGGCATCAAGAAGTTAGTCTGAGTCCGATGTTAGGACAGGTGTTAGACAAAATGTTAGCACCCCGACCAAGCGATCGCTATCAATCTGCTAGTCAAGTTCTGCACGCCCTAAACCCAACACCAAGTAACTACGCCGTTACTCAACCACCATTACCACCAGCGCCAGAAACATCTGCAACTGTCGCTGTCTCTCCTTCTCCTCATATCAACTCCACACCACCCCGCCCAATTTCACCCTCTCCCGCACCTATTCCCCAAGCCAAAAGTCGGTGGACAACAACGAAAACTTTTATGGCAACATTAGCTGTAGTGGGTGTGATTGGAGCAGTTTGGATAGGCACAAATCGCAATCGTGGTGATGGTGGAAATGTCGAACCCACACCCACACCAACAGTTACTCAACCTGTGGATGCTTCCGATAATTATTCCCCAGAAGAAAAGCAACGCAAAGAAAAATTAAGCGATCGCCGTCAAGCACTGGGAATTGATCAAGACTTTTATATAAACGTGGTAAATCAAATTTTTTGGCGGAGAAATCCGAGTTTACAAGGACGCACCCTCAGCAATAAACCAGAAGATGAAAGTCTGCGGGCGACTTGGGATAAAACTGCGGATGAATTATTAGGTAAACTAGCCTTTCTCAGCGACCAATCCCGACGGCAACTAGGGAATTATACCGCAACCGACCGCGATCGCTGGAAAGCTGCCGTAAATAACATTAACGTTGGTAGTCGCGCTTTATATGATTTAGGCGATGCAGCTTTTTACCGCGTCTTTCCCGAACAGCGTGGACGAAATTTTATGAATGAACCCATCGGTCAAGTTTGGCATGGGTTTGTGAACGATCAACTAAATGCTATCCTCAATGGCAATGCTTTTGCCAAGATTGTCTTTGATACAGGCGCAACAAGTGAAACCGTCAGTGGAACTCTCAAACCAGGAAGTGGTAAAGTTTTCATAGCTGGACTAGCTCAAGGGCAAACCTTAGACTTAAACCTCAAAGCTAGTTCTAAAGTTTTGTTATCAATTTATTCCCCTTCTGGTAAACTCAAACTCTTAGAAGACTCAACAAAACGCACTTTAACTACAGAGCTACCAGAAAAAGGATACTACGAGTTTGTGATTGTTTCTACAGCCACAACTCCAGTAGATTATCAACTCACCATCTCTGCGGAAAGTCCCATCCCTGTGGAGACACCCACACCCACACCTACAGAAACACCCATAGAAACCCCCACACCGATAGAAACGCCTACAGAAACACCTACGCCTGTGGGAACAGAACAGAAACTTTGATAGAGACTAGGGTTGGGTAGAGGAACAGAACCCAACATCATCAAAACTGTTACCTGTCACCTATCACCTGTTCCCTACGATAAGTCATTCAGGCGACTCCATTCATTCCAAGAGCCGTCGTAATTGCGAACATTTGGATAGCCTAGTAAATACTTTAAAACAAACCAAATATATCCAGAACGTCCACCGATCGCACAATAGGGGAAAATTTCTTTATCAGGTGTAATACCTTGGCTGGTATAAAGATTTTTCAATTCAGCAAATGATTTAAAAGTACCGTCCTCATTCAGTGTCAGGATATGCTCAAGATGAACTGCGCTAGGGATATGTCCAGTGCGTTCATTGGCTTTGGGTGGCTGATTAAAAAACCACTCACCGTTGTATTCTTGAATTGTGCGGACATCTAACAAAATGGGTTCCTGTTGATGACTTGCAGCTTCAACTTCAGGATGTAAGACTCTCAAACTATGATCAGGCGCTTGGGGTTGATAATCAGTGGATGGAAATGTAGATAACTCAGTTGCGAGTGGACGATTTTCTGACTGCCATTTTTGATAGCCGCCATTGAGAACTCGGACATTATCGTGACCAAAGACTTTTAACAACCAAAAAATCCAGCCGCCGATGCCGGGATAATTGCCATAAGCAATAACTGTTGTATCATTGGTGATACCAGAGCGTGCCATGAGTTTGGTAAAAGCGATCGCATCTAAATTAATTTTGAAATCTGGTAAGAGTAAGTCTGTAAAAATATTCCAAAATACAGCACCCGGTAGATGGGCATTTTTGTAAAGCTCTGGACTTGTATCTACTTCAACAATGCGAACATTAGGATCATGGAGATGATCTGCTAACCATTGGGTATCAACGATAACTGATGGATCAGCGTAATCAGAATTGGCAGTCATAGTTAATTTATCCCAAAATCTACACTCAGTACTTTGCTCTAAGATAAATTTGGGGCGATATTACTTCTAGACCTCGAAAGTGTACAATTTGCCTATGGTCGCATTACAAGATATATTTCGGGCAATTGCTCAAGCTGAAGATGAACAGACATTGCGATCGCACATATCCACAGATATCAGTCAGTATTTTGCCGCTACACGCAGTGGGCTATTTTTCTTTGATCAAACTCATCTGATTGACAAAGCAATACTAATAGCTTTATCACCCCAATACAACCCAGTCGCACGTTACTTACTAGAACGCCACGCCCCAGTTCACGAAGCCTTAGTAGTTGAACCAAAAACATGGAAATTGATTTGTCCCCGTCCTGATCACTATCATGTCATGGCCGGGCCAATTGTCAGCACTGGTAAATTAGTAGGTGCATTAGGTTTTACCCGTCAACAAAACATACCTGCATTCGATTCGCAAAATCTCACAGATTTAAGTGCGATTTGTCTGCATATTTCCACTTGGGTAACAATGACAAAATCCCCACATCCACCTTTCCAAACCGCAAATTTAACCCCTAGAGAAGTGGAAATTGCTATACTAGTAGCGCAAGGTTGTAGCAACGCAGAAATAAGTCGTGAATTGTGGATTACCCAAAACTCTGTTAAACAAGCTTTAAAAAGAATGTTCCGCAAGCTAGAAGTTTCATCTCGCACGCAAATGTTAGCAAAGCTTTCTACAGCTATACAATCTAAACAACTACCGAAAAAGTAATGAATAATGAGTAATGAGTCAGGACTTACGCACAGGCTACGGAAGAACTAACCACAGAGGCGCAGAGAGAAGTTGCGTGCGCGGGTTCCCCGCGTTGAGCAAACTTCGGGAGTTCACGGAGAAATAAGAGTTTGAGAAGTGTTTTGCGTAAGTCCTAATAAGTAATAAATTTACTTATTACTCACTACTTATTACTCGTAGTGTACCTCACCTACTTACTGCAAAAGTACTGTAATTTGCCAATGTCTTTGCCTTGTATCCCTTGTCTCCCTTGCCTCTAAATTTACTGGCTTATGATAAATAAATATTTGTTTATAACTTACATAAGAAATACTGACTTGACTTGTTAACTGTCTTAAATGTCCGATTTTATTAACTTTAATAGTCTTAAGTGTCTTAACTGTCTGATTGTTAGACTTATTTCCTGATTTGTAAATTAAATTAAAGCAGCAGATAGCTGTTTAACGTATTGACAAACAGAAATTCATTGAATAGTATTGTCACATAGTTATCATATTTGATTTTTCACAAAGTCAAAATACATTGATAACTTCTTGATAGTTCCCTATATCTATGATTGATTCCATAAATCAATCTAAAAGATAAATAAAACCGCCCCAAGTTTGCCAAGATATCGAGAGAATATAGCAAGTCTAAAATAAGGCTTTGATGTACACTAAACAGCTTCTAAAAAGTCTCTAGCCAGATTTTAGACTTGCTTTGGAAATTGCTCTGTAGGAATCCTATTTGATTTCTGAAGACACATATATAAAAAGGGCTTAACTAGCTTTGAGCTAGTAAGTTTTGCAATACCCATAAAAGTTGTAAATGAGTGAAATAATTCACTTTCAATTGTGCTGGGATTCATCTATGTTTTCAGAAATCAAATGGGGTTCTTAAAGGAGAACTCTGAACTAAATTATCAAAAATATTGGAGAAAAAAATGACAGTTACTGCAACAATTAACAATCTCTATATCGTCCAAAATCAGTGGGGTGGTGCTTCTGCACCTTGGAATCCTGGTGGCGCATGGGTAATTGGAGGTAGATCAAATCAACGTGTTGTCGCGCTCAAAGTTACATCAAACGACAATGGTAAGACTCTAAATGGAACCACCACTTATGCTGGTGAAGGCCCCATTGGTTTTAGAGCTACCTTAACTACCAGCGATACATATAAAGTAGAAAATCAGTGGGGAGGTTCTTCTGCGCCTTGGAATGCAGGTGGAAATTGGGTACTAGGCAGCCGGGGAAATCAAAATGTTGTGGCAATTGATATCACATCCAACGATGGTGGTAACACCTTTAACGGAACAATAACTTATGCAGGTGAAGGCCCCATCGGCTTTAAGAGTGCGGCTGCAAACGGCAGTGTCTACACTGTAGAAAACCAATGGGGAGGTTCTTCTGCACCTTGGAATCCTGGTGGTACTTGGGTACTGGGCAGCCGGGATAATCAAAATGTAGTAGCACTCAATGTTACATCTAATGATGGCGGCAAAAGCTTAACTGGAACTAACACATATACAGGCGAAGGCCCCATCGGTTTTAGAGGCAACCTGTTTGGTAGCAATAACTACAACGTAGAAAACCAATGGGGAGGTTCTTCCGCGCCTTGGAATGCAGGTGGAACTTGGGTAATTGGTAGTCGCGCCGGACAAAATGTAGTGGCGGTGAATGTTACATCTAATGATGGTGGCAAAACCTTAACCGGAACCATTACTTATGCTGGTGAAGGCCCCATCGGTTTCCGCGCCACCAAAATCTAAAAAGGCGATCGCGCATAAAGATTAGTATAGTCAGTCAGGTAGGGTAGGCGATCGCATATCCTACTTGACTAGTACTGGTTCTTGCTTAGGTAACGCAGAGACTATCAGTGGGTCGTAGCCTAATTGTTGAGTAATTCGTTGTCTAGCTAAAACCCGATACTCCCAAAAATGTTCTCCCGCAGCGCATAGTCCTAAATACATATTCAGAACTTGCGGTTTTGTCCGCAGAATTGCCCAGAGTTGTTGCCAGAACTGCACACGAATTTCTGGTTGACGTAAACCTTGAAGCCAGATTAACTTAACAACCAGCCGCAATGCCTTTCCTGGAGACAATTGCATAGTTTGTTTTCGCTGGGGGAGGGAACCAAGACTCAGACATTGCTGAAAACAGCGTCTTAGATAGTTTCTGGGTTCATATAAAGTCCATAAGCCTTCTACATATTCTCTCGCAATTTCATCAATGGAGCGTGAGGGGATGAAATTCATTAAGGTATTCTGGTCTCCCACTTCAGTTGCACCAATACCCTTACTCTCTAACAAACGCTGCTCTTTTTGCAGACGGTTCCATAAAGCAGTGTTAGGCAAAGCTTGAAGAATACCCAACATTGGTTGAGGAATATTGGTTTGTTCGACAAAAGCTTGAATTTTTTCTCCTGCGCCTGGGCGTTCTCCATCAAAACCGAGGATAAACCCTGCATAGATGAGTATACCTGCTTGATTAATTTTCTCACAGGCTTGCACAAGAGGACTACGAGTATTTTGCAGTTTTTGTGTTAGTTGCAAACTTTCTTGGTCTGGAGTTTCTATACCGAGAAAGACAGCATAGAAACCTGCTTCATTCATCAATTGCAACAGTTCTTCATCTTCAGCTAAATTCACAGAAGCTTCAGTGATAAATGTGAAGGGATAGGAGTGTTGTTTCATCCACGGAATCAACTCTCGCAAGAAACGTTTGACGTTCCGTTGATTGCCAATAAAGTTATCGTCAACAATAAACAGTGACCCTCGCCAGCCTAAATCATACAGAGCTTGTAACTCAGCAATGGTTTGCTGAGGTTCTTTTGTGCGTGGTTTGCGACCGTAGAGTGTAATAATATCGCAAAATTCGCAGTTAAAGGGGCAACCGCGAGAAAACTGGATAGCCATCATCAAGTAAGCATCCCGTTGCAACAAGTCAAAACGGGGCATCGGGCTTTGGCTGACATCAGGTTTTTCCAGGGAGCGAAATATTCCTTGTTCTTGACCTTGATTGAGGGCTGCTAAAAATTGCGGAACAGTTAATTCCCCCTCATCCAAAATTAAATAATCCGCTCCAGAGTTCAAAGCATCTTGTGGAATAGATGTTGGGTAAGGGCCACCAACTGCTACTTTTTTACCTAAGCGGACTGCTTTTTGAATCAGGGTATGAAAATCTGGTTTCTGCACCAGCATGGCCGACAAGATGACGAGATCGCACCACTCCCAATCAGCTTCTGTTTCCAGATTGACATTGCGATCGCAAAATCTAATTTCCCATTCTTGGGGTAATAGTGCTGCAACGGTAATAATTCCTAATGGCGGTAAAACGGCTTTAAGTCCGGCGATTTCCATGAAGCGATCGTAAGACCAAAAAGATTGGGGAAACTGAGGGTAGAGCAATAATGCTTTCATAAAATCCTGGTTGCAAAACTTCTGCTATCTCGGACTCCCATCAATAGCCGACATGATCTGTTTGGAAACTGATATGTTGCTCCAAACAAATTAACGCCTAATATCTGCACTACAGCTTAGGCATATAGGCATGATAAAAATAATAAAAGACTAAAATAAATTCAGTCTTTTAAATTAGCAATACACCTGTCAGAAGATTGAGAATATCTTCCTACTAACTGAGTCAACAAAGACATCTTAAATACTACAACTCAGAAGGCTGTTCTTCTCTCTGTCTAAAGTTAGAACAACCTAAAATTACTAGTCTTACCAATTCTGTATGAAGACGCACCGAATGATATGACGAACCAAAAAGGATGCTCTGTAAAAAGTGAAAAGTAAAAAGTAAAAAGATAATTCCCATAAATAAATTGATGGGCTTCAAACCATTTTCTTTTTCTTTCTTTTAACTTTTTACTTTTGCTTTATTTGGTCAAACTATTGTTGTTTTGCCTCTGGTTTTTGATATTTACCTGGATACTTTCTTTGGTAATAGTCTTCCATAATTTGTAGAATCATCGGCGCGGCGACGCTACCACCACCACCACCAGAATGTTCTGCAAAAGCGACAATTAGCAGGTCTGGATTATCGGCTGGCGCATACGCACCAAACCAAGCATGATTTTGTTTAACACGACGTTTCCAAGCTTCGGCTGTACCACTTTTACCCGCTACCGGGGGAATTGTCGGTTTATTTAAAACCTTCCCTGTACCTTCAGAAACAACTTTACGCAGTCCATCGCGCAAAATTTTAACGGTTGTTGGCTTCATATTTAAAGATTCGCGCCAACTTTGAGCATCTTCATTATCTTTGAGTAAATGTGGCTGGACTCGATAGCCGCCGTTAGCCGGGACTGCAAACATCACCGCTACTTGTAAAGGTGTGGTTTG
Organism: Aulosira sp. FACHB-615; assembly: GCF_014698045.1. Classification (GTDB taxonomy): domain Bacteria; phylum Cyanobacteriota; class Cyanobacteriia; order Cyanobacteriales; family Nostocaceae; genus Nostoc_B. Next base: position 250,146 of record NZ_JACJSE010000007.1, on the reverse strand, counting down.
TAAAGCACCTTGACCAATAGACATATTAATTGTGTCGCCTACAGTCCAGGGTATTTTCCAAGTTTTCTGTTTCCAGTTTTCATCGGGGACTAACCCTTTGGCTTCTTCTGAGGCGAACTCAAAGCCGGTTTTTTGACCAAATCCATATTTGCGAGTCCATTCAATTAAAGCCGGGCCGCCAACACCTCTACCTATTTGATAAAAGAAAGTATCACTACTCCATTGCATCGCGCCGACAAATCCCAAAGGCCCGAAACCTGCATGGTTCCACTCGCCAAATCTGGTTCCGCCAATGGTCAAGGAACCGTAGGTTTGTAAAATTGTGCTGGGGGAAAATTTGCCTGATTCTAAACCGGCTGTGGTTGTGACAATTTTAAAGGTGCTGGCGGGGGGAAAGACGCTGAGGGCGCGATTCACTAGGGGATGGTCTTCACCTTGTACTGATTCCCAGTCTTTTTGTGTGAGTTTTTGTTTAGAAAAGATGTTGGGGTCAAAGGTGGGATGGGAAACTAAGGCTAAAACTGAGCCATTTTTGGGGTTGATGGCTACTATAGCACCGTCGCGATCGCCTAAAGCTTTTTCGGCAGCCCTTTGAATGTCTAAATCTAAAGTTAAATGCAAATCATTCCCGGCTTTGGCTTGTTTTTCTCCTAATACCCGCAATGGTCGTCCAGCCCCATCTACTTCTACTTGCTGACCACCCCATTCACCCCGCAACATTTTCTCATAAGCTTTTTCGACTCCCATTTGACCGATAACATCGCCTAAACGATAGCCATCTTTTTTTCTTTCTTTTAACTGTTCTGCTGTTAATTCTCTGGTATAACCGAGTACATGGGCTAAGGCTGTGCCGTGGGGATAGTAACGTACAGCTTCCGTATGAATTTCCACTTCTGGGAGTTCGTTTTCATACTCTTTGATTGCTGTGACTTGGGCTTCGTTTAAATCACGGGCAATTCTAATTAAAGAAGATGAATTTGCGCCTGCTTCATCTAGCTTTTTTTCAATGTCTGCTTGGGGAATCTCTAAAATGCTGGCTAACCTCGGCCCCACAACTGGCCAAGAAGGTTTTGTATGCGCCATTGGCCAAAGATACACAGAACGGGGATAACGAGTACTGGCTAAAAGTTTGCCGTTGCGGTCAAAAATATTTCCCCGTTCTGGCTGTTTGGCAATAACTCGAATGCGGTTAGACTCGGCGCGTTGGCGGTGTGTGTTTCCCTCAACAATTTGCAAATATGCCAACCGCGCCCCGATACCGCTTAACATTGTGAGGGTAAATATCATCAAAAATATAGACTGAAAATTGCGCCCGACTGTGCGTGTATTTTTTTTGCCACCTAGAGGAGAAGGGTGTAATACTGCCATAAATAAGGTTAATTACTGATAAGTACTATCTGTATACAATGGTTCTGGGCTTCTACCGGGTATTACTGTTAATCACAATAATTTTTTGTATATAGTTTTACTTAAATAAGTAAAACCATATCGCTGATTCAGTTTATCAAGAATTATTGCAATTAGCCATTCGCAAAGTCTATGACCAGAGTAAATTATTTTGGAGAAATTTAGGGGCGAGGGGGACGAGGTAGACAAGGGGGACAAGGTAGAGAGTGTTTTTGAGGGGAAATGTTTACGTATATGGGATATTTGAATAAAATAATCTAATTCCAAGATTCGCAGATATACTCAGTCTCCCGACTCCCTGTCTCGACAAGATGTTTAGAAATCAAATAGGATTGCAATATATCAATGGACTGGATTACGCTGCTGCGATCGCTACAGTCTGATTTTATTCAAAGGCTAACATCTGGTTCTCTGCTACATTGCGAAACAGAAGGTCAATACAGCGAAGTAACTATAATTTCTGGGGAGAGATTAAAGATACTCCGCGACTTTTGCTGGCAAATGGCTGAAAAATACAAGCGGGTTTCGCCAGTGCGTGATGTTTTTATCAGCTATCTCAAAGGTAAATTAGGCGAGGAAGTTGTTAAGGAACGTTTGGCTGATTTAATTACCGAAGTTGATTATGAGAAACGCTTTGGTGGCGATGGCAAGATAGATTTTACCCTGACTACTAACCCATCAGTGGGGATTGAAGTCAAATCTCGGCATGGTAGCCTTGATCGGGTGAGATGGTCTGTTAGTTCGGAAGAAGTAGAAAAAAATGCGGTTGTAGTTTGTATTTTAATTCAAGAAGAAGTACACGAAGCGCAATCTGAGTATCATCTTTTTTTAGCCGGATTTCTACCGACTCGGATGATTAAACTCAAAACAGGTAGAATTGCCTTTGGCATAGAACAATTATTATATGGTGGTGGTTTGCGTTGTTATTTAGAACAATATCAATCTACTATTAATTATCAAGAATATCACTCAGAAGATAATCAGAAAACACCAATGTTAGCGGCGCGTCCCGCAGTTAATCAAGATAATCAATTTTTGATTGTGCAGACAGAAATTGATTATGTCAAACTAGGTAATGATTGTTTTGCTAAGGGAGAATATGCAAATGCGATCGCTAACTATAGTCAAGCTTTAAAATTACACCCAAATGATGGAGAGATTTATTATCAACGAGGATTAAGCTATTATCAACTAGGAGATTATACAGAAGCGATCGCAGATTATTCCCAAGCAATTCAACTTAATCTCAATGATGCCAAGTTATATATTAAACGTGGGTTAGCAAGTTACCAGTTAAGCGATTATACTTCAGCAATTCATGATTACTCCCAGGCAATTAATATCAATCCTCATCTGGCAGTAGCTTATAAAAATCGTGCCGATGCTCGTTCCCATTTAGGAGATAATCAAGGTGCGATTGAAGATTACAGCCAAGCACTTAAAATTAATCCTAACTATGCCATAAATTATCAAAACCGTGGCATGTCCCGTTATTTTTTAGGATATCAGCAAAGCTTTACTAAAGCTATTAAGTTAAACCCTCACGATGCTATTGCTTACAAAAATCGTGGTAATGCGCGTGCAGATATGGGTGATTATGAAGGTGCAATTGATGATTATACTCAAGTAATTGCGATTAACTCTCATGATGCCCATGCTTATTATAATCGCGGTAATGCTCGTTATGATTTAGGCGACAATGCCGGAGCTTTTGAAGATTATACTCAGGCTATACAAATTAACCCAAATTATGCCGATGCTTATTATAATCGCGGCAATGTGCAATCAGCGATCGGCGATAAACAAGCAGCAATGATAGATTTTCAAAAAGCTGTAGAACTTTATCGCAAAGAAGGTAAATTAGATGCGCTTAAAGATGCGCGAGGACGAGTTTTAGATTTACAAATTGAAGAGTCGCTAGATATTTTGAATTTTTAATTTAGGCGATACCAATGGAGTGTATTCAAGTTAACGCCTAGCTACGCGCATTAATAAGAATAAACCTATGCCTAAGAAAATAAAATTAGGCAACCAAGCACCCAAAAAAGGAGAAATCACACCAGCCTGTCCGATCGCACCACTAATAAAAAATAGTAAATAGTAAGTAAAAATCACAATCACGCACACGCCAAAACTTGTACCTCTCCCAGTACGTTGCGGGACGCTTCCCATTGCTGCGCCGACTAAGCCAAACACTAGACAGACAAAGGGTAAAGCAATTTTTTGTTGAATTCTCACTTGCAGCTTGCGAATTTTTTGGCGATCGCCTCCTAATCTTTCCACTGTTAATTGTTCTAAAGATTCGGAAATATTCATTTCACCATAGTCACGGCTTTTTTCTACCAAACTCAGTGGTGTGCGGGGTAGTTTGAGTTGTTGCTGTTCAAAACGTAAAATGTTGCGATAAGAACCATTAGGTGCAACTAAATAAATAGTGCCATTATAAAAATCCCAAACGCTTTGCGAACCATTCCATTGTGCTGATTCTGCCACAACCACCTGATTTAAACCTGCTGTAGAACGGTCAATAATAGTTAAACCTTTCATCCGTTTACCGTCAAACTGGTCAGCATAAAATAACCGTGCCAATTGCTTAGTTTTACTACCATCGGCTTCTTGAATATCGCGGTATTCGGGATAAAAAATATTTTGTTGTTTTAAAACTGGCTTATCAGATTTAATAGCACTTTGAAGAGTTTGATTGGCTTGGTAATTGGCTGTTGGTGTAATTTGTTCGTTAAAGACAAATGTCATCCCTGTAACTAATAAACTTAACACAATAGCAGGTAGCACCATCCGATAAACACTTACTCCACACCCGCGTAATGCTATGAGTTCACTATCGCTCGAAAGACGACTGTAAGTCATCAAAGTCGCCAACAGCGTGGACATAGGAAAAGCTAACACAATAAAATATGGCATCTTTAACAAGAAAACTTGAATAGCTATGCCTACAGGTAGACCAGATTCAACAATTTTTCTAATTAGATCAAATACAGCATCAATTGTTACACCAATTGAGGAAAATGCCCCAACTCCAAATAAAAATGGTGGTAGCAATTCACTGAGCAAATAACGATCCATAATCGTAAATGGCAGCAGTGAATTAATACTATAAAAAGACTGTTGCTTTGTGGAAATCATAAGCAATTAAAATTTAATGGTTCAACCCTGGTTAATGCGTAGTTTGTAACTTATAGCAGTCCTATTTGATGTATGAATAAAAGAGACAAGGGAGACAAGGCAGAGAGATGTTGATAAATCATTGAGGATTTTTATATCAATTTAAATTTTTCGGTTTTTTAAACGTGAAAATTATCACCTAAATAGTATTGCCTCACAAGAGGATTGCTGTACAGTTCTTCAGCCGTACCAGAAGCGAGAATTTGTCCTTCGCGCATAATATAGGCGCGGTCAGTAATAGCCAGAGTTTCACGCACATTGTGATCTGTGATTAAGATTCCCATACCGCGATCGCGCAGTCCTGCTACAATTTCTTGAATTTCTGCTACTGCGATCGGATCAACCCCAGCAAACGGTTCATCTAACAATAAAAACTTTGGCCCTTCTCTTCCCGCCGCCAACGCCCTGGCTAATTCTGTCCGCCGTCGTTCACCACCAGAGAGTTGAATCCCTTTGCTGTTAGCTACTTTCTCTAACCGAAACTCCTTCAGCAAAGTATACAATCGCTTCGACCACTCCCGTTTGGGAACATTGGTTTGCTCTAACACCAAGAGTATATTATCCTGCACACTAAGTTGGCGAAATATACTGGCTTCTTGGGCTAAATAACCAATACCCAAACGCGCCCTTTTGTGCATAGAGACACCAGTAATATCTTGAGTATCTAGCCAAACGCGCCCTTGATTGGGTCTTTCTAAACCTGTGGCAATATAAAAGGTCGTCGTTTTGCCAGCGCCATTGGGGCCTAGTAAACCAACGACCTCACCTTGAATCACGGAAAGATTGACACGATTGACAATGGCTCGCTTGCCGTAAGATTTGTGAATATTCTCTAAAACAATTTTCACTATCTGCGTTAATTGATACTAAGTAGTAATCGTGAACTGCATACACTAGGACTGCTGAAAAAGGGGCTAGAGGCTAGAAACTAGTTTTTTCCTCAGCACTCATCGCTTTTTCAACTTAGGTTAACCATGCCAATTTTAGATTTTAAATTATTGTGAGGATAAACCAGGAGGTTATTTTCTGCAATTCTACTTAAATGTTAATTGGCTGGCTTGAGATTTGGGGTTTTGGGGGCTGGTGTAGTATTTTGTCCACCTATTTCCGAGTCTTCCACCATATAAATCGATTCGACTTGACGATTACTTTGGGGTAAAGCGACAAACCTGCCTTCATCAATTAAATATGTCACCTTCTCTGCCCGAATACTATTGCCACCTTGCTGCAAAATATAGACGTTGCCACTAAAATCTATGCGGCGTTCTTTGCTAAAGTATTGTGCTTGAGCCGCCGTTGCTTGGATTTTCCGCGCTGGATACAACATCTGCACATTACCACGGGCGGTGATAATTTGGCTTTTAGCGTCATATTCTTGGATATCTGAGCGAATAGTTAAAGGGCGATTACCACCAGCAGACTGCGCGGTTGCTGTTTGTGTTTGGCTAGGAAAGGTAAATGCGCCTAAAAGTGCGGCTGGGAGTACCAAGGCTAGACCAAAGCGACGTAAGGGTGATGTTAGCGATTGATTGCAGGGCTTCATAGAAATTGGGGGTTCAGAATTTCTGATTTTATACTAATTATCTCAAGTACTTTCTCCAGCGATAACCTCTACAATCTGGAATAGCTTGGGATAAGTCATGGCTGGAAAACTGACGCTTGGCAGAAGGTTGAAGTTTCATGAAAATTTTCATCATGATCATATAAGTCTAATGCGGATTTCCCAAACAAGCGATCGCTCTCTGGATTTGGAATGTTATCATAGCTGAGGAACGTCTTCGCATTTCTATCAGTACCTGGAGAGGTGGCAGAGTGGTTGAATGCGGCGCACTCGAAATGCGTTAAGGATGTAAGTTCTTCGGGGGTTCAAATCCCCCCCTCTCCGTTCTTAAATAAAATCCCTCAAAAAATTAGGGTAGTAACAAATATCTTGTTGACTACCCTAAAGTTTATTTATCTGACTTAATTACTACACAAAATTACTTAACTTCATTAGCAGGAAATTTCGGAACTTTACCTTTTTTCACTGCGACCACAACATCAAAGGTAGAACAGTAAGAAAATGTAACGTTGTTAGCTTTGTTGTAAAGGTTAACAACTTGACCTGCACCACCAGGTTGAATTCCAATTGGTTCAAGGTCGCCAAAGAAAAAACGACGCAGTTGATCACCACTACCAGGTGTACCTTTATGCTTGGTGATCAAATCGATTTCTTGTTGAGGAGTCAAACCTAAAGCATCTTTGCCTTCAGCAGCAATTGCTTGAGTTTGTGAAGGGTTTACGCTTGGTAATGTAACATTAGCAACTGTCAACAACCCAGCTACGGCAACACCTGTTAGTAAAGAAGGGGCGAATTTCATTGGTTAATATTCCTTGTGTTTGAGATTTATAGCAGCTATCCAGAGCATCTCAGACACTACTGAACCTCATCTGAAACTTAGCCATAAATTGTCTGAGTTTATTCCTTGAGAAGATTCAGTTTAAACTCAGCATTTTCTCAGGTAAGTGTGATGTCCAAAAATCTTAGGTAATTTTTAACAGTGTTCCAGCCTGTTATCAGCTAAATATAAGCTAATATCTTTTAGTATTCTGGATGTTATAGGACTCATATTTGATTTATGAAAAAAATCAGTAAACTCAGGTCAGGCTTCTTTCCTACTCCCTACTCCCCATTCCCTACTCCCTGCCTATCGCGCTTGCGCTGCGCTTCTCTGCGAGACGCTTTGCGAACGCGCACCACACAACTAGATTCAGAAATCAAATCGGATTCCTAATATTTGTATTGCAACTATAAGTGGTATTGTTGTGACTAGCCTGAGAAGATGGCATCGTTTCATTGATAGAATTCCCAGTCAAGCCTATCTCTGGCTCGCAATCGTCATTTTCGGCGCATCTGGCGCAATTACGCGCAAATTAACAGAAATTGGTTCGCAAAACTTAATAAATGGCAGAAACCCGATTTCTTTATGTAATGTTTTGTTTGTCGGTAATATCTGCGCCTTATTGGTTCTGATGCTTATCTATAGGCAGCAGTGGAACAAAACAGCATTGAAGCAAATATCTGTGAAGAATTGGTTAGTGTTGTCGGTGGTTTCTATCCTATCAGGAGCTTTAGCCCCTGGGTTAATTTTTCAGGCATTGGCGCTCACCAATGTCAATAATGTGATTTTAGTTGGCAGACTAGAACCACCACTGGCTTTAGCTTTATCAATTTGGTTATTAAAAGAACGGGTAAATCTGTGGGAAATTGTGGGTGCGATCGCGGCTTTTATTGGCGTGACACTAACTGTTATACTCCAGCCAACGGGAACTCATATAACTAATATGCCTGGGTTTCACTTGGGTACAGGCGAAATTCTAGCAGCAGTCGCAGCAGTCGCAGCCGCCATCGCTACCGTGATAGGGAAAAAATCTGTCTCCCACATTCCTTTAGGAATTTTTACAATTTATCGCACTGCTTTAGGTACTGTCGTATTTTTCTTTCTGGCTTTAAAGTTATACGGTCAACATCATTTTGTCGAAGTATTTTCGCCTTTTTTGTGGCGGTGGATGTTGCTTTATAGTGTGGTGATTGTAGTTTTAGGCCAGTCCCTGTGGTTTAAAGGTTTGAGAGCTTCTACTGTATCCGTAGCTTCTTTAGTTGGCTCATTTGCTCCCATTGCAGGCATTTTGGCGGCTTATTTTATCTTAGATGAAGTCCCAACTTTACCTCAATATATAGGTGGTAGTTTGATTGTCGTTGGCATATTTATTAGCCAACTGGGGGTGATGCGTCAAACTCGCAGAGCTACTACCGCTAATCAGGTCAACTCTACCGAGGTGCAACAAGTAGAAAGCGAAATGGGATTTAAAGGTATTTAATAACCAATCAATATACAGCGTTTTTCGGTTGAGTGCAGTACAAGTTGATAGGAGATAGAGGCTATAGGCTAGGGGTTAGAGACTAGATGAATGTACCGTATTGGGATGAAAAACGCTGAGACAAAACTTTTCCTACCCCTGCTTCCTGCGGTCTTTATTCTTTTACCAGACACAATATGAGGGGTTTGTTTCAAGCAGATGTAGGTTATTGAGGTAACATTTCTGCATCTTCACCGACAACCGCCTTATCAGAATGATTCGATACAGCAAAGCCATCTCCAACATCTTTAATAAAACCAGCCACTGGTACGGCAATAATTAATCCTAAAACGCCACCAATGTAAGTTCCTACTAATAAAGAAATTAACACCCAAATAGGTCTTATCCCTGTGAAACTTCCTAATAAACGTGGAGCAATCACTTGGTCAATGAGTTGATCTATGATCAAAGCTACGGCTAACACTTTGACTGCTAACCAAAAATCATGGGTAGCGATAATTAAAGTAATTATAATCAAACTAAACACATCACCAAAGGGAATTAAGCTTAAAATTCCTACTCCTAAGCCAAAAAGTAATCCAAACTGGACTTGAAACAGCAAAAACATGAATGTTTGAGCAAGTCCCATCAATAAAGCTAATGTGCCTTGACCAATCAAGTAATTTTGAAAGTTTTGTTGGATTGATTTACCAATTTTTTGGGCAGAATCCCAAGGTAACTTCTTAAATATACCTTGCCACAATCTTGCCCCATCTAACAACAAGTAAAAACTTAAAACTACGGTAATTAATGCACCAGAAATGCTATCAATTGTGTCGATGATAATGCTTAACAGCTTATCTGAAAGATATTCCACTTCTTCGGGAATTTTATCAGTAATTTTGGTAAAAATCTGACTAAAATCTATGCGGCTTTTCTGGCTAAAGGCCCAATCATTTAAAACCTGTAATTTTGTCTCACTAGAATCAATCCATTGGGGTAGTAATTTCACCATTTCATTAAATTGCTGAGAAACTATGGGCAATAACGTAGTTGCAAAAGTTACTAATATCAACGTAGCTAAGACAAAAACTAGCGTAACTCCATAGTTGCGGTTTAATCCTTTCCTCTCTAGTAACGCAACAGGGTAATTTAAAATAAAAGCAAACAAAGATGCTAATACAAGAATAGTTACTAAAGGTTGAAAATATTGAAAAAACTTTAATAATAGCCATCCATTAAGAAATAATAGCGGAAACAAGAGTGTTAAAATTAGCCATTTTAGGAGGCGGTTAACTGATAAATTGATATTCATAATTATTCCTAATTAATTTGTCATGCTTAGTATCAACTTATCAAAAAATTGCTGACTTTATTTTTTTAGGGATGTATCTTAGCAAAAACTCACAGGGGCGCAATATATTTATTGCGCCCCTGTGAATTGCCTGAGCAATAAAAAGATTCAAAAGTAGCAGTTTTAACGCAGGCTGGCCAGTGGTATGCCTAACCAACCTGCAAAATTTTCTTTTTGTGTGTTATTGGGATTGTTAACCGGAACTACTTGATATTTACTTGGACGTGGTGCCGCCAGAGTCACAGAACAGGTACGTAGTTCATCTTGATGGAAAACGGTTACTTGAATTACGTCGTTTGCTTGGTAATCTTTTAAGCGATCGCTTAGTTGATGGGAAGTGACACGGATACCAGCGATCGCTAGTAACTCATCACCCGCATCAATTCCTGCCAATTGTGCAGGCGAACCAAATTCTACAAACTTGACAATTTCTCTGCCATTTTCGGTATTTAATCTCAATCCAAGGTAAGGTTCTTCTTCTTTATCGGCAATCACCTGTAAGCCAAAAGGTTCTAGATACTGATTAAACGGCAACTCGTCCGTGCCATTAATGTAGCGATTAAAGAAGTCCGTCAAATCCATCTCTGCGACAGATTCAATTACTTCCTGCAACTCTTCGGGTGTATAACCAATTTCCGATTTGCCAAATTTGCGCCACATCAACCGCATCACATCATCCAAAGAACGCTGATTTGCCGATCGCTCTCGAATCAGCAAATCTAGCAATAAAGACACCATTTCTCCCTTCAAATAGTAAGAAACTTGGGAATTATTGCTATTAGCATCTGGGCGATAAAGTTTAATCCAGGCATCAAAACTGGACTCAGCCAGTGATTGCACCTTCCGCCCTGGGGTAGTCAAAAATCGGGAAATTTCCTTACTCCAATTATGAAAATATGATTTGGCACCATAAATTCCTGCCCGTAGAGGAATCAGCAAATCATAGTAACTGGTTGTTCCTTCACAAAACCACAGAGACGAAGTGTAGCTTTCCCGGTCGTAATCAAACACCTCTAAAGCTTTTGGGCGAATCCGTTTTACATTCCACAAGTGAAAGAACTCGTGCGCCACCAATTGAATGAAGCGATCGTATTTATCTGGTGAATTAAAACCAAAACGCTGATAAATCAAAGAACAGCAGTTTTTATGTTCCAAGCCACCATAGGCTTGAGCAAACAAATGCAGCAGAAACACATATCTGTCGTAAGGCAACCCGCCAAACATCTGTGCTTCTACATGAATGATTTTTTGAATATCCGCAATTACTTGTTGTGCTTGGTAATTACCCTGTCCCCAAATCGCCAATTCGTGAGGTTTTCCCAAAACCTCAAAGCGGTATAACTTGTGATCACCAATTTCAAAGGGAGTATCGACAAGAGTATCAAAATCGGCTGCGTAAAAAGTGAATGACTGTTCATCAACTGAAGGTAAGGCTGTCGTCACTCGCCATTCGGGATGCGGCGGTACAATCGTTACTTGAATTGGCAACGTTTCATAGCCCCGGACTCTAAAAAACAGGGCTGCACCGTTAAAATAACCGTGGGTACCATCCAAATGGTTTGTCCGTACCGATAGCTCATTGGCAAATATACGGTAACGTACAGTTAATTCCGAAATACCATTTGTGTTGATCTGCCAGTGGTTTTTGTTGATTTTACGCCAAGGTAAAGGTTGCTCTCCACTAAAAGCGGCAAAATCTTGGAGATTCTTGGCGTATTCCCGCACGAGGTAAGAACCTGGTGTCCAGACGGGCATTTTCAAATCCAGGGTTGGGGATGAGTGATTAACCAGCTGCAAGCTCACTTCAAACAGATGGGTTTCTGGTTGGGGCATTGCGACCAGGTAATGAATCGTCGGTACGGTTTCCTTAACGCCAATTTCGAGACGAGGTGCTGTTGCTTCAGTCATTTGTAGTAGTAGACAGGAGTGATAAGTTATGAGTTTATAGTTATTAGTCAATAATTAATAGTCAATGGAGGGACTTTGTAAAGAACGAGGAATCAAGCAGTGTGAAAGCACGATTTGGAAAAAATTTACAATTAATTAATATTTTATAATTAATATCAAAGCTTCCAGTCTTTTTATCCATAATTAATTAATTTTTCCCACCAAGCATCTGTTTCCAGCATTTTTGATGCTTGGGCGTTTTTCATCAAAAATAGTCAGTAGAGCTGATTTCAAAGCTGGTCACTCAACTCTTTATGCTCCACACCATTGCCAAAATTTACGTTTGTGGCTGCTACCGTTTCTTTTTTTCAAGACTTCCTAACACGAGCATCAGTCGTTAGTCCCAAAGTTCCTCAGTCTCGGACTTGGATAGCTAATGTAAATCAGTTGTCGTAGCAGTTGAATTTCTTTGAATCCACATTCAACCCAGAATTAGACTTTCCCTGCCAAATTCATCAGTTGCTTGAAGTTAACCAAGTAAATGATGTTATTAGCATTATCGATTGTGATCCATCCTTTTTCATGCAGTTTTTCCATGATTTTGGTGGTTTCCTCAACTCCGATTTCTGTCACTTCCGCCAAATCTTTAAAGGGAATATTAAAAATTTCTTTACCACGTTCGGAGTCTTGTCCATAACTTTCACCCAAACTAACTAAGGTGTGAGCCAGTTTGACGGCTGGTGGTGAAGAGCGAATTTGTAAACGTTGGTTAAATTGTCGGATTCTTCGCACCATCAGTTGCAGCATCCGATGGTGTAATTGTGGATCTTTAAACAAGATTTGAATAAAACGCTCTCTAGAAATACTCAGTAATTTTACAGGTGAAAGGGCAATTACATCAGTAGAACGTGGAGATTCATCTAAAATCGCCATTTCTCCAAAAAAATCACCCCGACCTAAAATCGCTATAGCCACAGAATCTTCGCCAGAGGTACGGCGGACTTTTACCCAGCCGGATACCACAAAGTAAACGGCGTTACCCCAGGCATCTTCCATCAATACGGCTCGTCCTACGGGATATTCGTGATCAACGGCAACATTGAGCAGCCATTCTAAAGTTTGTGGGTTGGCTGTACTCAGCAAGGGGAAAAGTTCACTAAAAACCTCAGTCTGCATGAAATATCTGTAAAAAATGAATTCAATAATGGAAAATTTAGTTGACTGCTATAAGTTTTAAACCTGTTACCATAGTATTAATACATATTTAAAATGTAATAATTAAGACTAACAAGCTATGGTTTTTCGGTCTAATGTTCCCTTACAACATAGCAATTATGTCAGGGATCGAAATCAGAGGTTTTACTGACCCAATTGTGATTTATTATTTGCTCATTGAATCGCTATTTGCTGTGAGTATTTTGACTTGTTGGTCTAAATTTTCCACAATGCGATTTAAATTATCTAAAGCATCTGCTTGCTCTGATGTGAGGCTAGAGTTAAGTATGAGCCGTTGATGCAGTTCTTGTAATTTATAGCTCAGTTGTTGAGAAATACCCAAAACATCACGGCTGAGACGACCTAATTGTTGTTGTTGATAAAACTTTAAGGCGGCTCCCCGCAGTACTTGTAGTGTGGCTTCTTCACCGTAAATCCCTGGCATGACTCGCAGGCGTAATAACAAACGGTTTTGTTGATATAAACATTCTTTTTCTATTTGTTTTGGTTCTGTAATTGTGGCTATAGGTAAACCGGCAAATCGCTTTAATTCATTCAGTACGCCTTGAAACACTGACAGGGGTAAATTATCCAGTACTGACTGGACAACACCGTTATCACTCCAGAGTATCCTACCTTGATAGGGTTGTCTTTCTAAATACAAGCGACCAATGCCACCACCCAAAACTCGACCGAGTAATTCTTCTAGTAGTTTTTTGGGTGGGAGTAGTGCCAGCACTTCCACCGGAGTGGATAGTTCTGGGGTAGGCACTGGCAGGATGGTTAAATTTGTTGCCAGGGATGCTTCGGTGATTTCTGCTTTAAGCTTTTGAGCTAAGGCTGAAAGGTTGGGTTCTGGAATATTTTTAGGAGTTTCCATGTTTTCCACCATTGATGTTGGTGGTTGCTGTTGAGATGATTTGAAATCAGCTTGATTTAAGGTGGGGATATTGGAGCTAAAGGTATTTTTATAGTTGAGGTAGGCTGAGAGGATGTGGCGGTGGCTGTCGCTGGCAATTTCATGAGCCACCATTGTGCAGTTGATATAAGCGAGGATGCGATTTACGTAATCAAGGGCGCTACTGTCTTGCGGATGCACCATCCCCAGGAGTAATTTGTTACCTTCTAATCGAAAGGGCAGAATTTGGTGGTACAAGCAAGCTTCAAAGGACAAGAGATGATCAATTAGCTGAAATATTTGTTGGCGATCGCTTTCTTGCTCTAAGTTGATCGGTATATTCGATAGTACCTGCTGCTCACTGGCTTCGGTATCATTTGATTTGTCCTCTGAAGACAACATAGGTTTAATTATTTACAGTTTCCTTATATTTTATTTTGCTCTAAGCTAGTTGGCAGTAAATAAAGATACTTTGTGTTCTTGGTAAAAATTAAATTAATCTCAGTAAGATAATGCCAGGTTCGATAGGTATAAATTTTTCTGTACTAGTTAGTCTTGGTTGCTTTTAGGGAGCAGGGAAAGGCTTTCCGCAAAGTCCTTAATGAATTCATGGCTAGGAATTGCGGTGGCTACTTATGCTTCTGATTCTTCGGTTCTCAAGGATTGGGCGGTGAGATAAATTTTTGTCCATTCTCCCATTGCTTGATGAGTTTTCAGACTTAACTGTTGGGCGATCGCTTCTAGGGAATGACCTGCTTTGCGTAAATCTAGCACTTTCTGACCCAATGGCGTTAATTTCTGATAAAGTTGCTGCCATTGGTTAGGTGTCAGTCCTAAATTATGTTCTTCTAAGGAAATGGATAGCCAGCTATTGACCAGTTCTGGTTTACCTTTGAGGGCAAAAACTCTGACTGCATGGTAGCTGATTTTCTCCCGCAGACGATAGATTTCTCGAATGGGTTTTTGCAGTTGTTTGGCAATTTCGTCTTGAGATTTGCCTTGGAGATATAGCCGCAACCAATCTACTGCGTCTTGTCCGAGATTTTCTTGTAAGTAGTCGGCAAATTCTGTTTGCACGGACTGGCGCAGTGCTTGTTGTTCTTCTAGTTGTTGGGCTTCTTGATATTCGGCGATCGCTTGATTATCTACTAAGTTGACGCGATTATCACTGTCATCGGTGAGAATTTCTTCGGAAACCAGTCGCACCATATCGCTACCTGGTACTTGAGTTAAGCCACCGCGCTGAGTCCGACGCAAGTAATTGACAAATCTGTAAACTAGTAGCGGTTGATTGCGGACTGGCCGCAAGGCATACTCTTCAATGCTGGCAAATAGTAATGTATCTTGCAGTCTTCTGTCGGTGGTAAATTCGGCAATGCAGGCCATTTGTTGCTGCATATAATTATCGCTTTGCAGCAGTTCTTGAATCACTTCTTGTAAAACATCCATAACACTGCGCTGGCGATCGCGGCTGAGTGCTACCCAAGTTTGAATTTTATGGCGTAAGCTGACTAAACTCCCCAAGCGAGTAATTAAGTTACGATAAGCTCGTTCTCTACCAAGACCCAAGTAGCGTTGATGTAAAATTTTCCAGCGATATTCCATTGCTTGTTTAGCAATTTCTAGTTGTTTGGGGTCTAATAGTTCAAATCTGTTTAAGTCTTTGCCCAAAAGCCACAAAACAATACTCTCTCTCACAGATGTACTTTGTTCTGGAATTTCTACAGCTAGGCGTTTATGCCAATACTGGGCCAGTTTGTCTGCATCTGTTGCCATAGTGAGATTGTTTTCCTCAAAACCTTGCCTTAAAGTTTGCATCACAACCCCCGTTGATCGTCACTCACTCTTAACATCTTGGCTGGCAGTTGTCCATGAATCGGTCGCTTTCATGAAGACATTTCAGCGATTCTATTTTTATTTACGTTTTTATTCTCAAACTTTATGCAGAAGTTTTCAGATTAACTTGTGATTTTTATTCTCTGCACAATAAAAAATTTTGTAGTTAGCAATTTTTTCCATATTTCACAATTTTCAATTTTTGTCAACTTATCATTAAAATACCTAAAAAGCTAACTAATCCTCAATCAATCTGATCAGGACAAACTAGGATTAAAGGGCTTCAGTTAGTAAAAACGAGAAAGTCTACACTACTGCTCAAGAACTAGTGAGATTTCTCGAAATTCCAGACGTTAGCTTGAGTGGATAAGTTTCACGTCATCAAGTCTTTATTTCGTGTTTTAGGAAATATGTAATTTTTCTTATCAATTTCTACTAACTTGTCTATGGCGATCATATCTAAAAGCCATAGTTTACAGTTCACTCCTTAATTTCTATCGGTAGAGGAAGTTGTGTGAAAGATTGCGGCGATCGCTAACACTACAATTTTCTTAAAATCTCATGCTGTGGGTAAAGCAATTTTTTTTAATTATACGCAAAACTGACAACCAGTCCTCGAAGTAATTTGTTTCTTTTAAGAGTTAGTTGCCCAGGAGAGTAATGCTTGTGACAAATGGAATAAAATTGAAACAGCATACTTAGCAAAAAGTCAATAGTCTAGTCGCAATTATTAATCATTGATTAGCAATTGGACTGGGGACTTTTGACTTTAGCTGTGGGATGAACCTGCTAATTTTATCTGCCGTTACCAGACCTGATGATCGGATTTTCTACAGAGTCACGATACTGCTGTACTTCTGCGGTGTAAGCAATTGGTAAAACAGCCTCAACGTTTTCATGAGGACGAGGGATAATTACCCAAGATTCTAATGTGCCTCCATAAACATTTTCTGCTGCTTCCACACCGGCAGCCATCGCAGTTTTCACTTCCGAAACATCTCCCCGAATATTCACCGTAAAGCGTGCGCTACCAACTCGGATATAACCAACGAGGGTAACTCGTCCTGCTTTTACCATTGCGTCTGCTGCGGCTAACACAGCAGGAAAACCCTTAGTTTCCAGCGAACCAACTGCCTGTAGTGACATTCTTCATCTCCTGATATAGATAAACGTATGTATCGCTGCAAAATTAATTGTAGGCAGCTTTGTTACAAATTTTAATGGCGAAACTGTTTAGAAGATCCGGAAAGGCTCAGATTTCTGGGTGAAGTGGATGGGCAGAACTGTTTCCACATTTTCCGGGGGATTAGGAACTATATAATGGGTGATTACTGTTTCTGCCTTTACCTGCTCCCCAGCATTTATACCTTGTTCAACAGCTCTGTTGACTTCAGCAACTTGTCCTCGGACAGCAACAACAAAGCGACCACTTTCCGCTAGTCCATAATATACCAGCGTGACTGCGGCAGATTTCACCATTGCATCTGCTGCGGCTAACACAGATGGAAAACCTAAAGTTTCAATTACGCCAACAGCCATTGGCATGGCATTAGCTCCTGAGACAATAAATAGAGTGATCTTTATTTTACGCGGGGTTGGCTCCAATGGTGACATTCAAAAGTGTTTTTTTTCGGTACACTGAGTCATTAGCTAACAAATCAGCACAATTTTGGTGATGGGGTGCTGTAAACTATAATTTATGTTTCCTAGCTTTTTACCAGCCGCAGTTAGGCAATTAACTGAACCAAACTCGATCGCCCTAGCTTGTAGTATCCAAAGTCAAGCGATCGCTACTCCTTTATCTGCCGAACCAATCACCACCACTTATGTGAAACAAGGCAGTGGTGGCACACCAATTTTACTCATCCACGGTTTTGATAGTTCTGTATTAGAATTTCGCCGACTACTACCACTACTGGCAGAAAATAATCAAACCTGGGCAGTGGATTTACTCGGTTTTGGCTTTACCGACAGACTCCAAGACATAGCATTTAGTCCCGTCGCCATTAAAACCCATCTATATTATTTCTGGAAAACCTTAATTAAAGAGCCTGTAATTTTGGTGGGTGCATCGATGGGAGGTGCAGCCGCCATTGACTTTACCCTCACCTATCCAGAAGTCGTCAAAAAACTGGTGTTGATTGATAGTGCTGGGTTAAAAGCAGGTTCACCTTTAGCAAAATTCATGTTTCCGCCCTTGGATAATTGGGCGACAGAATTTTTGCGTAATCCCAAAGTCCGCGATCGCATTTCTCGCACTGCTTATAAAAACCCCAATCTAGTAACTCTAGATGCTACATATTGTGGCGGACTGCATCTAGAAATGCCGAGTTGGCATCTAGCTTTAATTGCTTTTACCAAAAGTGGTGGTTACAGTGCTTTTAGATTTAAGCAAATTGGACAAATTCTGCAACCCACATTAATTCTTTGGGGCGACTCAGACAAAATCTTAGGCACTACAGATGCAAAAAGATTCAAACGTGCCATTCCCAATAGTAAACTCATTTGGATTCAAGACTCAGGTCATATTCCCCATCTAGAACAACCACAAGTTACAGCCCAACATATTCTCGAATTTCGAGATGAATCATAAAAATTACGAGGCTAGTACAGGTCGGCGGAAATATGATTAGCATTTCGCTCCCCCCTAACCTAGATTAGGAGGGAGCGAAGTAACTTTATCAGAGTTGTGTGTACACCCCGGACTTGCGGGGTGGAGTCGAAGCAGCTGCTATGACTATATTTAATTATTGTTTAGCAGGAGCAACAACAGCTTTGTTAACTACGCTCTTTACACCTTTGATTTCTTGTGCAAGAGGCTGAATCTTATTCAGCTGATCTTGATTATTGACAGTACCATTCACAGTGACTGTACCATTTTGGTCGGCAGCAACTGTTAGCTGACCACCAGGAATATTAGCTTCTAATTTAGAACGCACTTCACTGGCTAAATCGGCGGTTGCTCTTTGGGTATCACCACCTGTTATATTATTTCGTTCTTCACGCGCCCGGATATCTTCATTAAGTTGTCGGCGGCGCAGTTCACTTTGAGCGTCTTCTTTTGCTTCTTGAGTTGTTTGTGCAGCTGGGAAAGCAGGATTTTGATTTACTGTGTCGGGTGCTGATTCGCTGGTGCGAGAAGGATTTTGACAAGCAACAGCACCAAGAAGTAATAAGCTACTAACAAAAAAGGGCGCTAGTTTTTTCATTGGTTTAATGATCAATAGATTGACAATGAAGGGTTTTTTGTTTTAGTTAAAGTAGGTCGTCTCGGCGATCAACGATGGTGACAGTGGGATCTACACGATCGCCTGTTACTGGATAATTAGCGCGACCAGTTTCAATCACTGGGGTTTCTTGATGTCTTGTCCAATCCCCACCGCGACGGGATTCGGTATCAACATCAGTCGCATCAAAAATGTCAAAGTCTTCAATCCCGCGACGTTGCAGAATAGTTTGGGCGTGTTGAATTTCTGTGTCTGTACCATCGACCATGACTAAGTAATCGCCGCGTTGAAAGCGATCGCTATAAATTCTTGCTCTGTCTTCGGGAATCCCTAATCCCACTAATGCACCAACTAAACCACCAGCAGCTGCACCAATCGCCCCACCAGCTACTGTTGTGGCTAAAGCGGTTGCTAATGCACCACCAGCAATCACAGGCCCAATTCCGGGAATGGCTAATGCACCCAATCCAACTAATAAGCCGCCTAAACCACCCAATGCACCACCTGTAGCGGCTCCGGCTTTCGCACCTTCATCAGCTTTGTTACCGACACCAGCCACACCATGACCATTTGTGTCTTTAGCAATTAGTGAAACGCGATTCATGGGGAAACCAGCATCTCTCAGTTCATTGAGTGCGGCTTCTGCATCACGGCGGTGGGAAAATACACCTATGGCGCGGCGGTTTTGGTGTAAGGGTGTTGTGGCGTGGCTGTGGGGGTCAAAAATTTGCCAATGTTGAATTCTATGGCGGTTGAGAATCGCCGCCGCCCGATGAATTTCGTCATCTGTACCACTGACTGCAACGATGTAATCGCCGTGATTGATGCGCTCGTTATAAAAGCGGGTGCGGTCATCTGGTAATCCATAGCGTACAGCATCCAGGCGATCGCTATAATTCACTTCTTTTAAAGCTGTTTGATTGATTGACTCCCGATGAATCAAGGAAATTTGGCTCAGAGGAAAGCCAGCCACCCGTAAATCATTAATTGCGGCTTCCGCATCTTGACGCAGACTAAAGTAACCTAAAGCATGTTTGACATAACTTGTTGTGGGATCAACTTCATGAGCATGGGGATGGTTGTAAATGCCATACTCTTCAATTCCCCGACGATGTAAAATGGCTTCGGCTCTGGCAATTTCATCATCTGTACCATCGACGATGACCAAATAACCACCGCTTTGGACACGTTCGTTATAAACTCTAGCCCGTTCTTCGGGGATTCCCAAACCAATCAAAGCGCCAATTAAGCTACCAGCTACTGCACCAATACCAGCCCCAGCAATAGTAGTGGCGATCGCTGTTGCAGTTGCACCCGCCAACATAATCGGCCCAATTCCAGGGATGGCTAAAGTTCCCAGCCCAACTAATAAGCCTGTTAAACCGCCTAAAGCGCCGCCTGTAGCTGCACCCACCGCCGCACCTTCGTCAGATTTATCGCCCACGCGATCGCTGACTTGCGTACCAGCAATCTCATCTTTACCATCAGCATCTCTCGCAATCACAGAGACTCTATCCATCGGAAAGCCAGAATTTCTCAATTCATGTAATGCTTCTTCAGCATCCCTGCGATTAGAAAATACACCTATAGAGCGTCTCCGTACACCAGCAACCATTCTCACTTCTCCTAATTAATTAAAATCTTGTGATCACAAATTTATTGAGTTCAATAATCCTATTACTATCCTTTTTCGCCATAATTTCCCTCAATCTCGCGGCGTAATTATCTTCTCTATCAACAGATATACGTACGTAGATAATTAATCCAGAAAATTTATTTTTTAAATAAAACGATGGCATTGACAACACATTTTCTAACCAAATAAATATCCCCGACTTCTTTAATAAATCGGGGATGTGATGTAGCAAAAATATTTATGATTATTTTATTAGCAACCATAGGACTAATATTCAACTTCTAAAAACAATTAGTTAATTTAGACAAGACTTCTTCCCTACTTTCTTGGCACACCAGTAAATTCGGGAATAAAACCGTATTCCTATAGTTAAGTAGAAGAAATAAATTAAACCTAAATTGAAATGAACGGGTTTCGACACTTCGACAGGCTCAGTGCATCGCTCCGCTCAACCCTCTTTTATTAGGTCTATTGAGCATTGAGCGACTCGCCCTGAGCGTAGCCGAAGGGAGTCGAAATGCGTCTTCTAAATAATTGTGTCCACCTAAAAGCAATAGCTCAACAAAACTAATTAAAGAACTGTACCGCGTGTAGATTCGGTCTCAATTGGTTTAATTAGATATAGCTGTAACATGTGCCAAAAAATAGCAACAATTGGCGGAATTTGTTGGAATAATTTCACTATGCCAGGCTGATTACTGTTTTTAATTGCCGCAATTTTCAAGTTATTTTCTGAACACTGTTCTAAGCGCCAGAAAAATAACGGGTGATTTGTATTCAAGATGAGGGGAAATGCGCGTGCAGAAGTGTTATTTGTCTCTTGAATAACTCTGTTGTTGTATTTACGAGGATGAATCCCAATCACTTCGTAAAATGATGCGCGTTCAAATACAGTCATTGTATGGGTAGCAAACACAGTCAGCAAAAAGAATCGCACCCACAATTTTGCTGTCCAACTTTTCCAGAGTTTAGTTTGCGATCGCAACAATGCTTTAAAGAAATCTCCGTGGCGATTTTCGTCTTGACACCAACTCTCAAACTTGCGGAACAACGGATAAAACTGATATTCTGGATGCTCTTGCATGTGCTGATGCACTAAAATATATCGCCAATAACCAATTTTCTCCGATAGGTAAACTGTGTAAATAATCCACTCTGGCGGGAAAAAGGTATATGTGCGGTTTTTGGTTAAAAAGTTTAAATCTAATGACAGGTTCAAATCTGCCATTGATTTATTCAAAAACCCTGCATGACGAGCCTCATCCCGCGCCAAATATTCAAACGCTTGAGATAGCAACGGGTTATTTTTTTTCAGACGACGTGATAATTCTTTAAATAAAAGAAACCCAGAAAACTCCGAAGTACAAGAACGTTCTAAAAAGTCAATAAAGGCGCGGCGTTTTTCTCCTGTAATGTGATCCCATGACTGCTTAAACTCATCATCACGCACAAAGTGATGGCGGTTGTAATCAGCCCGCAATTCATCAATCACAGCCTTGATTTCAGCCTCATTAGCCGATATATCCAATTTCGCCACTGCATCAAAGTCTGTAGTGTAAAACCTGGGTGTTAATAAAGTTTCTGCAACAGGCGCTTTAATACCCGGCTTTAGCAATTGCGGCTCTGGGGTTGCAACTGAATCGACCATGAGACTCCTTTACATTATTTTATCTTTTAATAGTTATATAAGCATAAATTGTTGTAGATCCGCATCAGTTGAATTATGGAAAAGCAAATATCACGAGATAACCTTAATGCTCAGGTTTCTCAGGGTTGTAGCTGTGGTTTTGCGGCTAATTTCCCCGCTTTTAAGAGAAGTAGCAATGCAACATCGCTAAATTTGTCTAAATATTGGGGAATATAAAGAAATATTAATAGCTGTATAGTTATACAAGTATTGATAGTTAAATGATTTTGGGAGAGCAAAAATCTCTCAGAACAGTATCGGCAATGGTAGTTGCTGGTTGAAGTGATAGTGATGCCGATACTTTTCCCCTCTACATCTAGAATAACAATCCTTCATCTCTGACGTAAATTCTTTTAAAAGTGCTGAGTTTTGAGTGCTGAGTGTTGTTCACTGAGCGTTCGCGCAGCGTCTCCGACAGGAGAAGTCGAAGTGTGAGTGCTGAGTAATTAAAACCAGCCCCTAATCCCTAACCTCTAGCCTCTAGCCTCTAACCTCTCACCCCTAACCTCTAATCTCTCCATTTAATGTAAGTCGGTGATAAAGGAATCCAAAATGAGTAGTAACTTAGCCATCAAACTGCGTACTGGTACGCAAAAAGCCCACACCGCCGCCGAAAATGTGGGATTTATGAAATGTTTTCTGAAAGGTGTGGTTGATAAAGACTGCTTTGCAAAGTTTTTGGGTAACTTGTATTTTGTTTACAGTGAACTCGAAGCAGCATTAGCCAATCAGCAAAACAACCCGGTAATTGGTGGAATGTACTTTCCTGAATTAAATCGTCAGGCAGCTTTAGAAACAGACATGGTATTTTACTATGGCAGCAACTGGCGCAATTTAATCGCACCTTCTAACAATGGCAAAAAATACATCGCCCGAATTCAACAATTATCTGCTTATGAACCTGCATTATTAATTGGTCACGCCTACACGCGCTACATGGGCGATCTTTCTGGCGGTCAGATGTTACAAAAAATTGCTCAATCTACCCTCAAGCTGTCTGGCTATGAGGGTACTTCTTTTTATAACTTTGACCAAATTCCCGACAAAAAAGCATTTAAGGACAAATACCGCGAAGCTTTAAACGCTGTAGCAGTGGATGATGCGACAGCCGAGAGAATTGTTGCTGAAGCTAACTATGCCTTTAGTTTAAATATGCAAATGGCTGAGGAACTAGAAGGAAGTTTAATTAAAGCGATCGGTCAAGTATTATTTAATAACTTGACCCGTGCTAATAATCCTGGTAGTACAGAAGCAACTGCCACTAATTAATTTTCGCAAAATTTTGCTGTTTGGTTTGAGTCAACACATCATGCACTACAACTGATATCTAAACTAGACAGCAGTTACAAGAAAGAGAGATGAGAGGCTAGAAGCTAGGGACTAGAGAATAGTAGTTTTACTCAGCACTTTCCAGGTAGTTAAAGTTCTTCTCTAGCCTCTAACCCCTAGCCTTTAACCTTTATTTGCAATACAAACAAGTACTTAGGCTGATTTTTTGTGAGTTTGAAAATCTAGCCTACCCATTACATTGGAGGTTTTGATGGTATTCATATTACCCAGTGTCAAGTTTGATTTGGATTTGATCAAAAAGTACGACACAGCAGCACCGAGATATACAAGTTATCCACCAGCTACCGAGTTAAACGAAGCATTTACAACAGATGATTTTCATACAGCGATCGCAGCTTCCAACCACAGAAAATCTCCGCTATCATTTTATTTCCACATTCCTTTCTGTCAAAGTGCTTGTTATTTCTGCGGCTGTAATACAGTAATTTCCAACAACAAGAATATTGCCAAGCCTTATCTAGAACATTTAGCACAAGAAATCAAGCAGATGTCTACCTTGATTTCTCCCGATAGAAAGGTATTGCAAATGCACTGGGGTGGCGGTACACCGAACTACTTAGACTTAGAACAAGTAGAATTTTTGTGGAAGAAAATTACACAGCATTTTGAATTTGACCCCCAAGCCGAAATTTCCATTGAAATTAATCCCCGCTACGTTGATAAAGAATATATTTTCTTTTTACGAGAGCTAGGATTTAATCGTGTGAGTTTTGGTATTCAAGACTTTAATAATGAAGTCCAAGTCGCTGTAAATCGCATCCAGCCAGAAGACTTGTTATTTAATGTCATGGACTGGATTAAAGCAGCCAAGTTTGATAGTGTGAATGTTGATTTAATTTATGGTTTACCTTATCAAACACTGCAAACATTTCGAGAGACGATTAGAAAGACCGTTGCATTAGATCCCGACCGCATTGTGGTGTTTAACTTTGCCTATGTGCCTTGGTTAAAACCAGCACAAAAAAATATTCCTCCAGAAGCATTACCAAAACCGCAAGAAAAGTTAGAAATTCTCAAAATGACCATTGAGGAATTAACCAGTAGCCAGTATTTATTTATTGGGATGGATCATTTTGCTAAACCGAACGATGAATTAGCGATCGCGCAACGAAATCGCACCCTACAACGCAACTTCCAAGGTTACACCACCCACGCTGGTACAGATTTGTTTGGGTTTGGTGCTACATCAATTAGTATGTTGAACGATGCCTACGTCCAAAACCATAAACAACTCAAAGATTATTATCAAGCAGTTGATAATCATGTTTTACCTGTGAGTAAAGGTATCAAACTTACTCAAGATGACATTATCCGCCGGGATGTCATTATGTGTATCATGTCTCATTTTCAGTTGTACAAACAAGATATTGAAGAGAAATACAACATCAATTTTGATGAATATTTCTCCCAAGAATTAGCAGCATTACAACCATTAGTTGAAGATGGACTACTAAAATTATCTGCCCATCACCTACAAATTACCGATACTGGCAGGTTATTAGTGAGAAATATTGCCGTTGTTTTTGATGCTCATAATCAACAACAAGATAAGCAATTTTCTAGGGCAATTTAATTCTAACTGGTGATGAAATTCTGCATTATTTTCAGCATCTTGGTATCACTGTGTAAGTCCTAAGAAGCAATACTATAGTCATATTTTAGTCAATGTATTAGGTGTAAGCCGTAACGCACCACAAGCTTTGCGGTAAATTTTGCTGTAATATTCATGCAGCAAGGTTGAGTGCGAGCAAATGAAAAAAATCTGGCTGCTGAGTTTGACTATAGCGAGTGTTGGTGTATTGCCCTTATGGTTGGGTCTGGGTTCTTTACCAAGGTCGATATCTTCGACAATTCCCACCGCCAAAACCATCCGTTACTTTGAACGTACTTTACCCCAAGGTACAGCTCATGTTTTGTTAATTCCAGCCAACAGCAAGTTTGTAGTCACTCCAGCATTATCTCCGCAGACAAACACTGTAGAGGAATTTGCCCAAAAGCATCAAGCTGTGGCTATTATCAACGCTGGCTTTTTTGACCCAGCCAACGAAAAATCTACATCTTATATTATTGCTAATGGTCAATTGGTAGCTGACCCCAGAAATAATGAGAGATTGATTAATAATCCTAAATTAAGACCTTACTTGATTGCAATTTTAAATCGGAGTCAATTTCGCCGCTACTTGTGTGGAGAAACAACCCGCTACGCCATAGCTGTGCATAATGAAACACCACCAGCCAAATGTCGCATAATTGACGCTATTGGTGCTGGGCCACGACTGTTACCAAAACTCACATCAGAGCAAGAAGCTTTTGTAGATAATACTAACGGACGCGATGCAATTGGAAGTAAACAACCCAACGCTAGAACGGCTGTTGGTATTACCCGCGATCGCAGTATTCTTTTAGTGATGGTAGCTCAAAAGCCTTCACAACCAAATAATTCTGGTGTATCTCTATCGCAACTAGCAGATTTAATGAAAAAGCTGGGTGCATCCGAAGCCATGAACTTAGATGGCGGTAGTTCATCTTCCCTTTATTACAACGGTAAAGCTTTCTACGGCAAAGTTGATTCACAAGGCAATGTCATCAAGCGACCTGTAAAATCAGTTTTATTAGTTAAAGACATAACAGGAGACAGGTAATAGGCTTCCAGCCGAACGGTGACAGATGACAGGGTTAAAGGCTTTGTGCTGTCATTCATTTTATGGGGTAGACATCAAAATTTTTACACCCTCATACTATAAAGCTGCAAGGTAACATAACAAGGCTGACAGTTGACCATTGCCAAACCATTGAGGTGACAACGATCCTAATTGACTAAGCTAGAAATAAATTTAGGTTTCCATAAAGGAATGCAACTATGGCGATCGCTCACCGTTGCCAGACAATTTAAAGCTTGTCATAACCATCATAAAGTTGTCCAGGAGTCAGCACATTATCTAACTGCCAAATTTGAAATTTAGAACTGAGATAAATTCGTTCTGGGGTGGTATATAGTCCCATTGCGCGGTCAAAAAAACGTTCAAATCCCGATAATTGATGGCGATCGTTCACTCCCAACAACATTAACCGCGAACTTTGATAAGTAGTAAATGCCAGACTAATTTGCTGGAGCTGCAACCAGTCAATAAAATGATGCGAAGCAAGTATTTCTACAGGAAGAGCAGCCTGGGCATTAGATTGTAAAAGCATAAACAAAAAATATATCAATGTAGATTAGGTGGAACGAGGTGAAACCCAAAAATATCAAGGTTTTTGCATATTGGGTTTTGTTTCTAAACCCAACCTTTTTAGTTACCAAACATACATACGTATAAAATCAGGTTAACAGGTGATTTAAGTTAATTTAGATACCACTAATCAATAAAAATTAAACCAGCAATTATACATAAATAAACTGTCTGCAACTTCTTTTGACATCAGTTAAGCACAGTAATAGTACCGTAAATTTTTATATCAAATTAAGCTAAAAAAGTATAAGTATTTTTTTCATTTTTAGGTGTTCGTTTCACCTTTTCTAGTTTGCTGAGGTACAAGTTTCTCTGGGTGCATCTGCGGTTAATTCTTCCTCTCTACTACCTCACTAGAGTCAGAAATACTATAGCCCAATTAACCCTCCAGACAAAGATTGAAACATTATGGCATCTACTGTTACTACTGCTATAAAGCAAACTCTAGTCATTATTGATGCAGGAATTGATGACTATCAAATACTAAAGTCAGGCATCCTACCCACCGCTAAAGTCACCGTCCTCAACAAACATACAGATGGTATTACTCAAATCAGCGCCCTGTGCAGCAACTACCCAGCAGCAAGTATTCAGATAATTGCTCACGGTAGCCCAGGTTGCTTGCAACTAGGTAATAGCCAACTCAATTTAGACAACCTCCACAGCTACAGCCAACAACTACAACAATGGCAAGCCACAGAAATTCTGATTTATGGGTGTGAAGTTGCTCAAGGAGAACAGGGTAAAAGCTTTATCCAGAAGCTACACCAAATTACCAAGGCGAACATTGCCGCCTCAGCTGGAAAAATTGGCAACGCCCAACAAGGAGGAAGTTGGGAACTAGAACACAAGCTAGGGGAAATCACTTCCGATGTGGCTTTGTCAGCAGAAATTAGACAAGCCTACCCTGGAGTTTTAGTCACCTTTACCACCGCCACCAACTTCAGCGTTGGCACTAGTCCTTATTCAGTCACAGTGGGCTACTTCAACGGTGACAGCATCCTTGACTTGGCTGTTGCTAACTCCGGCAGCAACAACGTCTCAGTGTTGTTAGGCGACGGCTTAGGCAACTTCAGCACCGCCACTAACTTCAGTGCAGGCAATACTCCCGCCTCAGTCACAGTGGGAGAATTCAACGGCGACGGCAACCTCGACTTGGCTGTTACTAACCAAAACAGCAACACTGTTTCAGTGCTGTTAGGCAACGGCTTAGGCAGTTTCAGCACCGCCACCAACTTTACCGTCGGCACTTTTCCCTTCTCAGTCACAGTGGGAGAATTCAACGGCGACGGCAACTTCGACTTGGCTGTTGCTAACGGCACCAGTAACAACGTCTCAGTGCTGTTAGGCAATGGCTTAGGTAACTTTAGCACCGCCACTAACTTCACCGTTGGCACTAGTCCCTACTCAGTTACAGTGGGAGACTTCAACCTCGACGGCAAACTCGACTTGGCTACTGCTAACAAAGACAGCAACAACGTCTCAGTGCTTTTAGGCGACGGCTCAGGCAGTTTCGGCACCGCCACCAATTTCAGCGTTGGTACTAATCCCCGATCAGTCACAGTAGGAGACTTCAACGGCGACGGCAACCTCGACTTGGCTGTTGCTAATGAAAACAGCAACAACGTCTCAGTGCTTTTAGGCAATGGCTTAGGCAACTTTAGCACCGCCACTAACTTCACCGTCGGCACTAGTCCCTTCTCAGTCACAGCAGGAGACTTCAACGGCGACGGCAACCTCGACTTGATTGTTGCTAATTTTAGCAGCAACAATGTTTCAGTGCTGTTAGGCAACGGCTCAGGCAGTTTCGGCACCGCAACCAACTTCACCGTTGGTAATAGTCCCTTCTCAGTCACAGCAGGAGACTTCAACAAAGACGGCAAGCTCGACTTGGCTGTTGCTAATGAAAACAGCAGCAATGTCTCAGTGCTGTTGAATACCACCAAAATCAGCATTGCTGCCGGCACCAACCCCAAAGAAGGCATTGCAGATGGCACATTTACCATTACCCTCGATTCTCCTGCCCCAAATGGTGGCTTAACCGTCAACTTCAACACCACCGGTAGCAACGCCACTACTACCAATGACTACACTCTAGAAGCCGGCACAAATATTACTGCTGTCTCAGGCAACACTTTTACCATTGCCCCTGGACAAACTACTGCCACCTTAAGAGTTGTAGCTGTAGCTGATAATGTAACTGACCCCAACGAAACAGTTACTCTTAACCTAGAATCTGGCTCAGACTACATCCTAGACACAAATAGCACATCTACTTTAACAATTGTAGAACCTGTTGCCCCGGTCATTACTCTCACCAGCACAACTCCCATCACCTACACAGAAAATGATGCGGCTACAACCATCGACTCTAGCCTCACCGTTAACGATGTTAATTCCACCAACCTAAATAGTGCCACCATCAGCATTACTAGTGATTCTATTAGAGACGGAGATATCCTTGAGTTCACTAACCAAAATGGCATCACTGGCAGTTATAGCGATGGTGTTTTGACTTTAACTGGTACTGCCACCGTTGCCCAATATCAAACCGCACTGCGAAGTGTTAAATATCGCAACAGCAGCGATAACCCCAGTACCACCACCCGTACCATTAGTTTTGTTGTCAATGATGGCGACCTAGATAGTAATACTGTCACCCGCAATATTAGTGTGAGTGCAGTTGATGATGCCCCTACTATCATTGCTACTAGCCGCACCCTCCAATACACCGAAAACGCGACTACAGCCATTGACTCTAACCTGATAGTTAACGATCCCGACTCCACAAACTTGACTGGTGCCACTGTCAGCATTACTAGTGGTTTTGTCAGCACAGAAGACATTTTGAGCTTTACTAATCAAAACGGCATCACTGGCAGATACAGCAACGGTGTTTTGACTTTAACTGGTACTGCTACTGTTGACCAATATCAAGAGGCACTGCGAAGTATTACATATCGCAACCGCAGCGAAAAACCCAGCACTGTCACACGCACCATCAGCTTTGTCGTCAATAATAACTTGTCCAGTAATACTGCCACTCGTAATATTAATGTAAGTTCAGTCAATGATGCCCCTGTTGTTGTTACTACTAAGAATGCTGTTAAATATATCAACAACAGCAGCATAACTATTGACTCTAACATTA
This sequence comes from Aulosira sp. FACHB-615, assembly GCF_014698045.1. Lineage (GTDB taxonomy): Bacteria > Cyanobacteriota > Cyanobacteriia > Cyanobacteriales > Nostocaceae > Nostoc_B. The sequence goes on along the minus strand of NZ_JACJSE010000007.1, from coordinate 220,245 downwards.
CTGTTACCGATGTTGATTCCCCTAACTTAACTATTGCCGTAATTCGCATTAATGATGGTTTTAATAGCCTAGAAGACATCCTTGAGTTCACTGAGCAAAATGGGATAAATGGCGACTACGATAATGGTTTTTTAACCTTAAGTGGTACTGCCACAGTTGCTCAATATCAAGCAGCACTGCGAAGTATTAAATATCGTAACAGCAGCGATAACCCCAGTACAGGTACTCGCACTATCAGTTTTCTTGTTTATGATGGCGTTGCAGATAGTATCGCTGTTACTCGTAATGTGAATGTGGGGATAAATGAAGCAACAGGATTGACTAACCCCAAAGATGATGTCTTTTTCTTGTCAGGTGAGAATGAAAAAGTCAGACTGAAAGTTCAGTTGACAGGACGTAGTGCCAATGTCGTCAATGAACTGGGTTTCTTTACTGTTGATGATCCTCAAGGTACGATTGACGGTATCGCTCCTGGTGCAAATGGTTATGCCGAAGCTGCATTAACCAGGTCAAAGGTAATTTTATCGGCGCTAAAGAATAACCCCAATGGCTTTGACTATAATAATCTCAGCACCATACTAGAACTAGATAATAGTCAGAATTTCCGCTTTTTATTAGTGACAGACGGTACCCTTGATTCTGTACGCAACAATTCCAGCTTGATTAACAAGTTACTGTTTTCTAGTGTCACCACACAAAAAGTTACTGACTTGGGTGAAAATGCTTTCTCTGTGGGTTGGAAAGACCCTTTTAATAACAATGCGACAGAGTTTAATCATTTAGTGGTGAGAATTCAGCAAACAGATCAAGATTTACCTTTGGGTACAAATCTGCAAAATAATTTCCAAGCGGAACTGATTGATTTACGAGATGTTCAAACTGCGGTGAAAGCCGAATTTTCGGTTTATCGAGAAGCAACCTACGACAACTATGTCGGCTTCTATCAGGTAGTTGATGAAAATGGGGGAATTGATACCAATGGTGACGGCAAGGTTGATTTACTTACAGGACAAGCAGGTTATATTGAGGCTGCGGTGCGGAATCGAGTCGCGGGAATTGATTTGGCGGTAAGTAATCAAGGTAGTGCTTCTTTGACTGGTACTTTCCAAGCAGGGGGAATCTTTGTTCCGTTTATTATTGTGAATGGTCGTCCCGATGCGCTGTTAGATAGTAATCCAAATAATGATCCGGCCATTTATTTCCCGTTTTTGGGGGCTAATGCTGACAAAACTGATCACATTCGCTTACTAGGAAATAATACCTTTGGTTTTGAAGATATATCTGGTGGTGGCGATCGCGATTTTAATGATTTAATCGTCAAAATCAATCTTTCAACCGTGGTATAAATTTTCTATTCACAGGCAGATAATACTTATTAAGTAGGGTGTGTTACGGCTACGCAAGGATTTCGGAACTTAAGAGTGTGAAAAATAGCCGTAACGCACCATCTTTTTTGATGCGTTCAGCGTTGCCATAATACACACCGTAATTTGAGGTATTAAATTTTAAAATATCCTCTCAGGATAAGCAAATTTTTACCCCATTTCTACTTCACAGTTGACTGTGCATAGGCTTCATATACGCCTTTGACGTTGTACCAATTGAGAAAAATTCGAGCTACTTCCAAAGCTAATTGGGGTTTACCTAATTTAATCAGCCAGCGTAGAAAGGGAGCCATTGTATTTTCATTCAGCAGGCCATTAAGTGAGAGAATTCCCCACAGTAAACGGTGCAGCCATGTCATTTGAATCATCATTCGCACTTCCCAAGTGGGATGCTTTTGGTAAAACAAAACTCCCATGCGTCCGCGTTGAATTTCTTTTTCAATCAAGTTTGGAATTTGTTCTAAATTAAAGGGTGGATGCCAATGATATCCTACGGCGGCGGGACATTTAATTAGTTGTAGTCCTAAATTTTTCAGTCGGACACCTAATTCCAAATCTTCCCATCCATAAAGTTGAAAACCAGTATCAAATAAGCCAGCTTTAGTCAACCAATGTTTAGGAATAGCGACGTTACCTGTAGCGAAAAAAGCCGCAGAGAAATCGGTAATTTTATAAGGTTCCGCCGTGGGATTCTCGAAGTTACAAGTATTAATTACTGCACCGTAAGTAAAGAAGCGATCGCTTCCTAATTTCTCTTTTCCCTGCAATAATGCGTCAGCGTGAGCTTGTAGAAAGTTTTCCAGCACTACTAAATCGCTATCGATAAATATAATCGTATCACCAAGTGCTTGCTCTACCCCCAAATTCCGCGCCGCCGCCGGGCCAGCATGGTCTTGCTGAAAGCATCGCACATGGGGAAACTCTTGCTTGTGTGCCGCCAACCATTCTAAGGTTCCGTCAGTAGAACCATCATCTACTAAAACAACTTCGTAATCAGTAACGATAGTTGACGCACTCAATTCCTGCATTTCCAAGGCTCGGAGGCACTTTTCTAAAATCGGCAGACGATTGTAAGTTGGTATTACAACACTGAAAAACACATTCTCACCCACAACAGAAATTACCCATCTCCAGCTTATGACAATACTGTACTAGACACGGTTCCTGATTGGTCAAGGAGTGGAGAGAGGCAAGGGAGAGGGGGTAGACAAGGTAGAAATATTGCTTCCTTGTCTCCCTTGTCTCCCTTGTCTTTCCTTCCCCCTACGGTCTATTTGTATCAGAAACGATATTAGTTCAACCAAAATCCAGCTACTTTTGCATCTTTCAGGCTAAGTCTCGCTAAAATATCATCGCTGCCATCTTTAAACGACAATTTCCATAAGTAAACTTGATAGTCTTGCTGATTTAATTTTGTTAAGAAAACAGAGGAATAACCTTTCTTGAGGCGTGGCGCTAATTGTTTACTCACATGGGTAAATATTTGTTTGGTTAAACCTTCTTTAAAATCTGGACTTCCTTGAGAGATAAACTGGGTATAATTGTTTTGTTCAATGGCATTGATGAGATTTGTAAAAGTTTTTTGTACAGTTTGTTCTGGTTGATTACTGGGTGTTGATTTAACTCGTTCTTCCACAGTAGCAGCCTGTACATCTTTTGCCATTACTAAAGTCAAGGGTGACATAGTAATAATTGCTGCAATTACCAAGGCTATTTTATTCACTTGCATCAAAATTCTCTTAATTCATATATTATCTGTCACCGATAATAACTCAAAAAACTTCAGATCCTCGATTCCTTTAAGAAGTCAAGGATCTGGTTTGCTCATCATATCTGCAATAGTCCTTCGGGATTAACTGAGAAGAGCGATCGCCTCTGTAAACCTTCCCGGTGTAAAATCTCGTTGGCGGCTAATAAACCACTACTCACAGCACGTTCCATTAAACCGCAGGGAAAAGGCATTTTTACCCAGTCACCCGCAAATATTAAGTTCGGAATATTAGTACTGGTTTCGGGACGTTCAGCATAACTATGGGGTGGATATCCTGAAAAGTTATGTTGGTTCACTAATTCTCGATGCAATATTTTGGCTTGTTTTAACTCTGGCACAATGTTGTATAGTTCTTGTTCAAAAGTTTCTAGCAAAGCTGCTTGGGTAGGAAATTGCTTTTCTTTGTAACAATAGGCATGTAATTCAACCACACTACCACCAGTGCGTTGTGACCACTCAATAAATTGTTGTTGAATGCGATGATAAAGAGTGATGCTATCTGTTAATTGGTAGCCAGATAAAGAAGTAAAATTACTTTGTTGCCATTCAAAATCGCGGTCAAACCAAAAGCGACATACGGCAAAAGGATCAGCAATACTCAGCTTTTTGACTTGGCTTTGTACTGTTTTATCAACATCGCCATTGATGCGCTGAAATAATGTTTGCACGCCCGGAACATCGGTAGCAAAAATATAATAATCAGCTTGGAGTTTTTCTGGCGATGGCAACTCTTGATTAACTGCTACTAGTTGCAATTCATCACCATCTCGTTGTGCTACTTGAAACTTAGCTAAATCTCGTTTAGCTGGGCCTTTGATAACTTTACCATCCGCCGCAAATTTAGCCCCATGACAAGGACATTGAAAACTACCATCCTCTGCTTTTTGGACAGTGCAACCTTGATGAGTGCAGGTGAGAGAAATTGCTTGCTGAGAACCTACAGGTAATGCAAATACTTCATCAGCCGCGCCAAAATACTCTATCTTGTCATCTGCGATCGCAGTATTTTGTTTCACCGTCAACGGCGCAGAATTATAATTACCATCGGTGCTATATTTCACACCCTCAATTTTACCGTTGGCTGCCACAACTTCAGTCACAGTTGCATCGGTAATAATTTTACCGCCACGCTGCACAATTGCCTGAGCGATCGGTTGGACTAAACTTGTCCCCATATCATCTTTAGTACCATTAAAAGCCAGTCCTTCAGGATTACCAAAAAAGTAAAAATGAAAGAACTGCATCAGTTCTCCCACACTCATTAAATCTGGTGCATTCAAGCTAGATTTGGCAAAAGGCAGAAAATATAAATCATATAAACCTTGGGGAAATTCTGTTTCTACCCAATCAGCCACAGATATATTATCAAATCGCTGATAATTTTTGTCTCTTTGAAAGCCTGTGATAGCTTGAAAGACTTGCAGATGTTTGATTTTCGTTAAATTAATGCCCCAACGCAAACGATTAGGAGATGCGATCGCTAAGTCTATAATATTCCAAGGAAAAGCCGAATGACTGGGGCGAAATACCTCTGGTTTGTATTTAGCATCTTGATAAACCACAGAGTAAAAGTTTAGCGATTGAAAATTATCCTTTATTCCCAATTCTGCTACTAAACTATTCAAGTTATAGTACTGGGGAAAAAAGCCATGAAACCCATGTTCCATCATAAAGGTTTCACCAGCCGCTTCGATTTGCCAACTAGCAATTTTGCCACCTAATTGGGGAGATTTTTCTAATAGTGTGACAATAAATCCTCGTTGACTTAATTCATAAGCACAAGCTAAACCTGCTAAACCACCCCCAATCACAACAACAGTTTTAGGTTTATTTAATATTTGTGGCAAATCTAGAGTATCTTTTTGAAATACCGTTGGTTTAGGCTTACTAAACCGCGAGTATCCTGTAACTCCTGCAACTGTACCAACACCGAACAACTTCAGCAGTGTACGACGGGAGATAGTAGATGATTCCAGCAAATTAGGTATTTGGCTCATTGGTTACAAAATTAACTTTTCCCATCTAACAAAGTCGTGAAATGATCACTGTGAGTTCGCAGATTGTATTGTTAAGAATATTTCTGTGATCACCGTGCTAAGTCCCGAACTGAATTATTTTGCCAGAATGGCAGAAATTGTCAAGAGTAAACAATCCTATAAACTAAATGAGATGAAATATTGGCGCGAAACCATCGCTGTCACCCAGCGCATCTTAATTGAATTACTCCGTCGGCGACGTAGCCTCATTTTTTGGAGTATTTTTCCAATTTCCGTCTTAATTCTCGGTGGGTTTATTTTAGCAGAACGCGCAAAATTACCAATCAACGCAGCTTTTGAATATACTGCACCTTCCACATTAGTCGGTGCGGCTTTATTTTTTAGTTGTTTGGGTGGTACTGTTGCAACTGTCGTTGCAGAACGAGAACAGCAAACTCTCAAACGCTTGTTTCTCTCACCATTGAGTGGTATATCCTACTTTCTCGGAATTTTTTTAGCTCATAGTTGCATTGGCTTAGGACAAGCTTTACTCGTGTATACTGTTGCTGCGTTTTGGGGCGCGACATTTAAAGGTTCAATTTTTTTAGGATTAATCATTATTTTGATGAGTATCGCTGCTTATGTCGGCTTAGGTTTTATTTTAGGTACACAATTAGCTAGGCGAATTGAAGATGTAAATTCCTTAGTTGCTGCCTTTGGTGTACCTTTATTAATCTTAGGTGGAGCCTTTTTACCAAGTTCATTGTTTCCGAAAAGTTTAATCAAAATTGCTCAATACAACCCGATTTATCACATGAATGAGGCATTCGTGGGAGTTTCCACAAATGGCAAGCAACTTAGTGAAATTGCATCACATTTTTGGTTTTTATTAATTTTTACTTTGGTAATGATAACTAGTGGATGGTTATCTTATCGCAGAATGTTACTAGTAGAAAGAAAATTATGAATAGGGAAAAATAAATTATTTTGATAAGTAATACATATAGCGGTTCTCACTTTAGTGAGGTACAAGAACCCCACCCCCAACCCCTCCCCGCAAGCAAGGAGGGGCTATGATGTAACTCATGTGATTAGGAAACGCCATAAACTATGGATTCTTCAATAACAACAAATTCTAATTCTGACCAATTACGAAACCTACTATTCTCTTAACTGAACCGTATTGAACTATAACCAATTACCAATTAAAACATAAGCAGACCAAAAACTAGGCGCTTTGTAATTAGGATGTTGCAAGATTTTGAGTTGAGCATGACGGAGAGCTTGAGCTTTGCTGATGTTTCCTTTGTTTAGCTCTTGATAAAATTCACTAACAAACAAAGCTGTTGATTCATCATCAATTTGCCACAGAGAAGCTAGGGTGCTACGCGCACCGGCTCTGATGGCTGTACCTGCGAGTCCTAAAGCGGCGCGTTTGTCTCCGGTTGCAGTTTGACAGGCGCTTAATACTAATAGTTCGACTGCTTGTGTTTGAGTTTCATCTCGATTGCGAAGTAAGCTGTCAAATTGTTTGACATTAATCGGCCCATCGGCAGCTAAGATAAAGGTCTTGTCAGCACTAGAACTAAACTGGCCGTGGGTGGCTAAATGTACGATATTGAAAGGAACTGAGTTGACTGCTTTTTCGAGAGCTATGCTGGTAAATTCCTGATCTATTAGATTGGTTGTAGCAATTCCCGCACTGGAAATCGAATTAACTTCCATGTGAATTGCTGGTAATGGTGCCAAGTTGGGAAAGTCTGCTGGAGGTTGCGTTAATCCAGCTGCTAAAGCTTTTAATTGTTGTTGTACTATGGGCTGAGGATTTTGCAGTTGTAAACCAACACTTAAAGCGATCGCATATTTTTCAATTAAGAATTTTTCCCCATTGTAAAGCGATGCCATTGGGATGTTACGCAAGACACCATCCAGTACAAAAACCAGAGTGTCAACTTTCCTGGCTGATAATTCCGACTCAACAGGTTTAATCAGCCAGTTATAAATAATCTGCGATTGGCTTTTCACAGCATTAGTCGCTGTGGGATTCACCAAGAGTTTTTGCAGGTTGGTAACAATTGTTTCTACTTCTGCTTGAGTAATATTGATGCTGTAAAGTTTTAGAGTTTGGTTGGGTAGTTTGACAATTACCTGGAGTTGTTGCGGGAGAATAATCGGATAAAAAATCGCAGTGGTGGGATTTTCGATATCTACAACTTGATCGAGAACAATATTTTTACCTTCTAAACAAGCTTCTTGAAAGAAGTTATCTATTTCTGCTAATTGCAAAGCTTCTATGCGCTGACGTGCTTGATCTAAGATGTTCTCATTTTCTTGCCCTGCTGGAGATTGCAAGAGTAACTCGACTGATTGACGATAAAGCGGTTCAACGCTCTCTCGAAAATTAAATTGTATGTCTTGATTGATGGTTGCTAAATCACTCCGTATAGATTTGATAGTATCGACTGCGGCATCATAAGCAGCGATCGCACCTGTAAAATTTTTTTTCTGCCAAAGTACTCTGCCCAACTGCCACTGCAAACGATAGGCAATATCTGGGATAATGCTACTCTGGGCTAAAATTAACCCTTGTTGAGTTAGACTTTGCGCCTCTGACCATTGTTGAGTTTGTTCGTACAAATGACCTAAACTCAAAAGCGCATTGGCTTCGGCACGGCGATCGCCTAAACTCTGAGATTGTTTGACAGTATTAGCTAAAATTTGCGCGATTTTTCGCATATCTGGCAGTTGAGAGTCCAGATGAGCATATTTTTGACGATTCGCAGTTTTTAGTTTAATCAAGCTTTGGGCGTAATTAATCTGGGAATAAATAGCCTTGCGACTAGGGGGGAGTTGGTTAAGTTGAGATTGAATCTCAGGTAATATTGACAGCGCCTCTGTGAGTTTTTGCTCTTCAATTAACAGACTTAGATAATTCAGTTGTGCAGAAACTTTGGTTAAAGGTGAAGTAGATAGTTTGATAGCTTGTTGATAGTAAGCGATCGCATCTGGTTTGTTTTTTTGTTTGCGTGCATTGTTGCCCAAACTCAACACAGTAGCTGCCGTATCATAATCAGATTTTAAGCGTTGAGCGATCGCTAAACTTTGTGCTAAAACTTCTTGGGATGTTTCCAGACTTCCCGATATTAACAAGGCGTTACCTAGCGATCGCAATCCTACAGCTTTTTCGAGGGAATCTGGTTGTGATTGCAACTGTTGATTAACTACCTCTAGCATTTTAATGGCACGACGGTAAAAGCCTTGTGTGCGCCAAGCTTGTGCTTGATTGATTTGCGATCGCACCACACCACTATAATTGTGTGTTTGCTGATAAATTTGCTCAGTTTGCTGCCAACTAATTAAAGCTGCTTCTGGCTTTCCCCTCAACAGTTGCAGACGACCTTGAATTTCTAGTGATTGGGCGAATATTGGCGAATTTTGACTATTTTCCAGCAATTGTAAACTTTCAGTAATTGCTTGCTGCGCCTTTGTCAGTTCGCCTAATTGTTGGTAAGCCAGGGATAAATTACTGAGGGTAGTAGCTAGTTTAAGTTTATCTCCTGTCTGTTTATATGCTTGGGCTGCTTTAGTTAATACTTCTACCGCTTCCGCAAAACGTCCAGCATCATAGAGAGTTTTACCTTGTTCTAAATCAGTAATGGTTGCATTTGTCAATGAAGATGCTGTGTAAATATGATCAGGTAAAGTTGCCAGCACAGGCGAACTCAGCACCAACAGTAGACTGACTACAAAATACAACAATAAACTTAAAATGTGAGTGATTTTGCGGATATTGAGCCAAAAATCCCTAATTTTGGTTTTGATGGGCATGGCAACGAGGAGATGATTAAATAAAAAAGTATAAAGGATGGGGGTTGAAAGTTAAAGACTAAAAACAATTTATTTCATACTTCATGCTTCATACTTCAGCTTTAAAAGATGATTACACCAATGCGTATATTTGTTTTAATTTTTAATGCTCACACAGACAACGAGGGGATTCACACAGTGCGAGTTGGCGATCGCAATAAAATTCTCATGTTTGAGTCAGAAGACGATGCTCTGCGCTTCGCCCTGATGTTAGAAGCTCAGGATTTCCCAACACCAACAGTCGAAGCGATCGATTCAGAAGAAATCAAGGAATTTTGCGAAAGTGCTGGTTACGACTGGGAAATCGTTCCCGAAAATAGTGATTTAATCGTACCACCAGAACTCAACGTCGAGGAAACCGACTGGGAAGCAGAAGCCGCCACCAATGATAGTGATTATCCAGAACAAGTTCCACCCGCCGCAGAAACAGAATTTTCTGAGTCGGAACTCGACAGTATTCGCCGCAAACTAGAAGGATTATTGTAGTTAGTTATTGCTGATGAGTCATTGGTCATTGTTTACTGACAAATGACTAATGACAAATAACAAATAACGCAGGAAACAAAAAAATGGCAGATTTGCAGGAACGCGGGCATCTTCTCACAGAACAAATCAATCCTCTCAGTCAAAATTTAGATCAACTGAGTTCTTTAGAATTAGTAGAACTGTTTAATATAGAAGACCAAAAAGCAGTAGCCGCAGTAGCCGCAGCTAAAGTTGAATTAGCTCAAGCCATTGAAAAGACAGCAGAGCGACTACAGCAAGGCGGACGCTTATTTTATATCGGTGCTGGCACCAGTGGTAGATTAGGCGTATTAGATGCAGCTGAATGTCCTCCTACTTTTTGTACACCTCCAGAATTAGTCCAGGGAATCATTGCTGGTGGTGCTGGCGCATTAGTCCGCAGTTCTGAAGATTTAGAAGACCGCACTCAAGACGGCGAAGCTGCGATCGCTCAACGACATATCACCCAATTAGATGTAGTGGTGGGGATTACGGCTGGCGGAACAACCCCCTTTGTACATGGGGCGCTGAATGCGGCTCGTCAAAGAGGAGCCGTCACTATATTTATTGCCTGTGTGCCGCAAGAACAAGTTAGTATCGACGTTGATATTGATATTCGGTTGTTAACAGGGCCAGAAGTATTAGCTGGTTCAACTCGCTTAAAAGCTGGTACAGCCACCAAGCTGACCTTAAACATCTTGTCTACTGGGGTAATGGTGAAACTAGGCAAGGTTTATGGTAATCGGATGGTGGATGTTGCTGTCACCAATCAAAAACTCCGCGATCGGGCTTTGCGAATTCTCCAAGACCTCACAGGCTTAAGTAGAGAAACTGCCGGTCTACTGCTAGAACGTAGCGGTAAATGGGTGAAACTCGCTTTATTAATGCACTGGACTGGTTTAGAAAAACAAGCAGGCGATCGACTATTATCAGAAAACCAAGGTAATCTCCGCGCCGCAGTAGCCAGCTACAACAACACCAAAGCTTAAGTATCACCAAATTTAAAACTCAATTTTTCTGCAAAACATCTGGCTGGCTGCTACTAGATTTTGGTGGTCAGCCTTTTTGATGTTTTGCCTCTAGAATATTGCAACAGTCATACCAATTCACGAAATCACGCAACTACGCGGTAATCGAGCGAAGACGAGATTACCGCCTACACATATCTTGCACCATTCTCAATAACCGTAGGGTGGGCAATGCTTACAACTTAAAAATCAAGGTTTGAGCGAATTTTTAGCATTGCCCACCCTGCCTTACTTGCAATAAACCAACTGCTGTAAGATGTGAACCTAGTCGTTTGCATTAGCCCCAAACTGTAAGTCTGACAGGTTTATATGCTATCCGCAAATCTTAGTAAAAAATCAAAAATTTAATTACAAGTCTATCAATGTCTATTAAAGTGTAAAAAAACTTGATATTACATTTGGCAATCTTAATTGTTATTAAAATTATTTTCTACACACGAATAAAAATAATCAACTACTCAACCACATTTTATTTGCAAATGAAAAATATCAACAACCCTTGCGTGTTGGGCATTTTAGCAGTCTTGATTATGTAATTTAAATATCTGATAGCTTACGAAATCAGACAATTTAGTTTTCCTACAAAAAAACACCTAAAAAAATAATCAGGTTGATGATTGGTGCTACAGGTTACATATAATCTAAAATTATACAAAAGATACCCAAAGCCTTATATAAACAGCTTTAGAATTTCACGAATATTCAGAATTTTAGTGGAAAATTTAGTTATTGCGTATAATTACTAGTTTTTTATGATACTCAATAATTCATATTTCTTCTGTTAGTTACGAGTTTTTTCTAGTACCAATCACATAAATATTAAGTTAACCTGAATCACATTGTGTTTCCTGCCTTATTTACGCAATTTCTCGGATATCGAGAAACCGAGCAAGTTTAGTGTTCCCTATTGAGTTCAAGATTTTATTCATGACTAAAGTTAATTCTTTGTTATGTTCCTTGGTCGCGTCTACTGCACTTTTGGGACAAACATTTTCTGGTGCATTAGCAGTTACCCCCATTAACATTACAGTTAGATCAGGAGCAAGACAAACATTTCAAGGGTTAGGATTTAGCTCAACAGTTGCTGGTGGTAATAAATATTCCCAACTCACACAATCACAAAAAAACACACTGCAAAAATTAGTGTGTAATGATGCCAAATTCAAGGTTGTCCGGCTATGGTTCCAAGCTCATAAATACTCACCCCAACCAGGTATTGAAAATATGCCTGTGTTCGTCAATCCTTATGTAAAATCAGGATTTATTGCTGATGCCTTAGCAAATGGATGCACAACATTGCTCTTAGCGCCTGATTTTCTCCCACCTTATATGAAGTCTGAAGATAGTGCCTACATAAAAGACACTGAGATATTTAACTATGCAGCTCTTTTAGCAAACTTCATCTATCGTATGAAGCAGGAATATGGAGTCAAAATTCACGCAACAGGCATATTAAACGAGCCTAATGATAATCCCATCAAATTCAAAGATTCTCAATGGCCTGTGATGATTACAGCACTACGCCAAGAGTTAGATAACCGTAATTTAAAAGATGTCAAAATAGTTACACCAGAGTTGGCAAATGCTGATAGTATAGCTGTTCGCATCATCAAAGCTATCAAAAATAACCCTGAAGCATGGAAAGCATTAGCCGCCATTTCCACCCACTCTTACAACATGGCCGCCGCACCCTGGATAAGCTCTCTACTTGAAGGAACAGATAAAGAATATTGGATAACAGAAGCTGGTACTACCGGCCCAGAAGAACCCGGAGATGCACTGATAGCTGCTTCTGGTGCTTCTCGCTTCCTCAATGATATGAACAACCGGGTAACTCACTGGATTTGGTTTATTGGACATGGAGTATCACATCCCGAAGATAACTCTACAAGGTTAATTCCTTACACTATTAGTCCGTTTAAATATCAACTGTTCCAGAAATATCATTACTTCAAGCAACTAACCCGCACTTTTGATATTGGAGCCGTATTCCGAAAAAGCTATAGTTCACTAGAAAAAGATATGACCTGGAGTTCTGGCAAAAAGCCCCGAATTATAGTAGCTAGTGCCAAAAACCCCGATGGTTCTTGGGGAATCGGAATCAGTAATTATACTTCTGACAAATTTTTCTTTCCTCTTCCTGCTGAATTTGGTTATCCAAAAGGCACATTGGTGAGCGATGCTCAATCTGGTCGTGCAGCAGAAGCATTCGCTGTCACAGTCTTTATCGAAGAACTGGCCCAAGCTGGTGACATCAAGATGAAAATGTATCGTTCCAACAGCAATGTTAATAATGTCTACATAGGCTCTGCTGTGATGCGGAAAGGAACAGTGACTATTCCCAAAGTAGATAGTTTGGATCTCATCACTCTCCGCAGTCTGTGAATGAAAACATAGCAGTTGTTATCCTCAAGAACTAAGTCAGTCATTCACTCATAAACTTTTCAGTAGTGAAATACCATTTAAATTATCAAATTTTTGGCTAGAGTAAATTCTAGCTATTTTTGTCTCTAAAAATCCTAAATAAAATATAATTAATATACATATTCACATTCGTAAGCACATATTAATCCTGATACGCTATGAACGCGATTTTATTAGAAAATCATCTGACTCATGAACTAGAACTATTAATTTGTTGTTCTCGTACTCATATCAAAGAAAAAGACTTAATTAAAGTCCAGACATTATTACAAAAACCAATCAATTGGGAATATCTACTAGAACTTGCTGCTTACCACAAAGTTTTACCACTAATATTTATTAGCCTGAATAAAATTGATTCTCAAGCTATTCCTCATAATATCTTCAGCACACTACAAAAATATCATTACCTTAATACACAGCATAGCCTATTCATGGCTAGTAAACTGGTCAATATATTAAATATTTTCACTGAGAATAATATTCCTGTTATTCCCTTTAAAGGGCCAATTTTAGCTACCACAGCTTACGGAGATATATCACGTCGATCTTTTGGAGATTTGGATCTACTTGTGCATCGGGAAGATTTTTTGAGAACTAAACAAATATTAATAGATGCAGGATTTGAGCCATACGCAGACAGTAATGAACAAGAAGCCGCTTATCTTAAATCTCTTAATAGTCAAGACGAAGAAACTTATTTACGTTCTCACTGGGAATTACATTTAATTAATCGAAAAGAGCAAGTCACCTTAGATGTTCACCAAGGGGTTTTATCTAAAAAATTCTCCCTACCTTCCAGTTCAGAATGGATATGGAATGACACAATAACAATAAATTTTGCTGGTAAACAAATACTCAGCTTTTCTATAGAAAACCTCATCCTGATTCTCTGTTCCCAAGGAAGTAAAGACTGTTGGTTCTACTTAAATAGAATTTGTGACTTAGCTGAAGTACTACATACTTATACTGATGTGAATTGGGAAAAAGTTTGGCAGTTAGCTATTGAATTAAAAATGAAAAAAATGCTGCTGTTAGGACTTTCATTAGCTCATCATATCTTAGATGCTCCACTTCCAGAATTTATTTTACAAAAAATAGAAAATAACTCATCAGTCAAGCGTCTCACTGCTGAAATTATTATTCAACTAACTCGTCCTGTTGCGGATTTTGCTACACAAAGCCAATTAAAATCAGCACTTTTTCATCTAAAATTGATAGAACAACCGTGGGACAAAATATCATATTGCTATCAACATCTCATTGTTCCTACAATCGCAGACAAGAGTTTTGTGTCTTTACCTCGATATTTGTCATTTCTGTACTATTTTGTTCGACCATTGAGGCTGATTTTTTTTAATCGAAGCAAAAATTAATTTTTATAATTTTTCAAAATCAATTACATTGGAACGAATTGATTATAAATAGACATTAATTGCTGATAGTTCACTTCTGAAGAGTATTTATATTCATAAATCGATCTGGCATTTTTGCCATAATTAATCATCAATTCATTATGATTAATAGCCCATTTTATTTTAGCTGCTAAATCTTCTGAATTGCCAGCTTCAAAGTATAACCCACTGACATGATCTTCAACAATTTCAGCCATACTACCTAACTGAGAAACTATCACAGGTAAACTAGCTGCAAATGCTTCAACTATCGTTAATGGAAAACCTTCATACCAAATTGAAGGAAAAACTAAAAATTTAGCTTTCTGCATTAATTCTAGCACTATTACTTTATCTTGATATCCCAAAAATTCAATTAAATATTGATAGCCTGCTGTTTGAACTTTTTTCTGCAAAACTTGATGCAGTGGCCCATCACCGACAATTTTTAATGGTGTAGATATATGACTTTTGATATAGGCATCAATTAAAACAGAAACTCCTTTTTCTTCTGATAATCTGCCAACAAATAGTAAGTAATTATCACGTTGGATATTTGACTCTAACTTATTTGGCTGAAAAACAAAATTTGGTTTAATATAAATTTTTTCTGCTGGGAGTCCAGCTTGAATCATTTTTTCTTTTTGAAATTGAGTCAAAACAATATAACCATTTACTTTCTTATGCCAAGTACCTGTTAATCTATGCCATGTAGTCATTGCAGCAACCACAGAACTTTGAAGATGAGAGTTACGATAACAGCTATGTACAACGCTAGACCAAGGTATTAATGTACCAATACAATCTTCACAGATTTTGCCATCTCGAAATGGCATTGCTTTAGGACAAGCTAGGCGATAATTGTGCAGCGTTTGGATGACAGGTACTCCAGCAGCATAACAAGCATCATATACAGCAGGTGATAGTAACGGAAAAAAATTATGTACATGAACTATATCAGGAGAAAAACGTATTATCTCTGCTTGAACTAGTTGCTTAGATGGAAGCGAATATATTGCGCCCCCTGCTGCTGCTAATGTATCCCAAACATTTACTATATTTAGGTTATTTTCTTCCAGTAAAATCACATCATGCCCATTAGCCTCTAATAGACTTTTTTCAATTTGAACTACTTTATCTTCACCACCGGTTAATCGATAGCGATTGTGTAAGATTAACAGCTTCATTGTTTTTATGAACTGGTGGATATGAACTCATACTATTAAGTTAGAGAGTCAGGGTTTTTGGGAGGAGGGATACACTGGTGAATGTTTATTTGAATTTTATTTTTATATGAGTATTCTATAAAACAAGCATAAACTAGGAAAAACTAGCAAGTTTTTCCTGCACGCAAATTTCTTTATAAGATTGAGCAAAAAATAATCCTTTCAATTCCCAACTAAATACATCTCTAACTCTCTTTTTTCCAACCTCACCCATCTTTGATCTCAATTTTACATCTGCAACCAAACATATCATTGCTTGAGTAATATCTTTGACAGCTTGTTCTGGTGTATTTGCTACAATTTTAAAACCAGTTGCTTCAGTAACTTGAAGTGCTGGCCCTCCCAGATTTAAGCAAATGACTGGTAAACCTAGAGACATTGCTTCTAAACAGACTAATCCACCAGAGTCATGCAAACTTGGATGAACTAGTACATGAGAGTCTCTTATTTTACTTAAGGTTTGATCACGAGACAAACTACCCCAAAATTTAACTTGTTTTTCAATACCTAATTCTTGAGTGAGATTTTCCAAGTTTTTTCGCTCAGATCCTTCTCCCACAACCCAATACTCAGAATTAGATATATTTGCTTTGGCAAATGCTAATAATCCTAGATGAAATCCTTTCCAATGCAATAATCTACCCACGCTGATAAACCTGATAATAGATTGATAGGATAAAGATACCTCTGGATAATTCATTAATTCTTCCTGAGATATACCAAGCTGAGAATATACTTGAATATTTTTGGCTCCTAAATATCGTAACCTTTTAGCTGTATCCTCAGTTGTTGCTAAAGCTAAAATACTCCGCCGTGCTGTTAAGTGGACAAAAGGATCACACTCTCCGATTAAGCAAGCTGCGTTTCTCAGCAACTCATATATTTTGCTACGAAAATTTAAACTTGTCCAAAAGTTTTTGGGAGTTAATTCTCCTCCACCCACAGGCCCCCAAATAAACGGAATTGGTAATAAACAAAGAAAAGACGGACTATTATATTTTACGTAAGTTACGTGATGCACAATATCAAAGCAAATTTTCTGATGAAGCTTTCTACTCACAAAGTAAGCTGTAATTTGCCATAAATAGTAGTGAAGATATACCCATCGTTGGGTTGATTTTCCTTTCTGACTCCAATCTATCATCCAACCAAAAGGATCTAAATAAATAAAGTTGAGATTAGATGGTGGCTTGCGTGCTAATTCTGCTTCAATAGCGGAGCGGTGACAGTTAGAGGTTAAAACCCAAATCTGATAATATTTGCTCATTTCTTGAACAAAATTCCAACCTACACCCGGTTCAGAACCTTGGCTTGGTTCACAAGCGTATGCAGAAATTAGAATTTTCATAATTATTAGTTGGTATAGAATATTTATTCAGCTTCTGCATCAAAAAGTTGGGGATAACGTTTGTATATTTGCATTGCAGCTAAACCAATCCCATACATTGTCCATAACCAAATACCACCTGTGGGGCCTTCAATAATTACTTCAAATGATGTAACAGTCATACAAGCCACCCAATAAGTAAGTAAAGTTAAAAATATACCAGACCATTTTGTCTGCCCCTTTTTTCTGCACTGTAAATATTTTGATAGTATGCTTCCAGCCCAACCTAACTGAATGACAAGCCAAAGAACGAAACCAGGAACGCCAGTACGAGAAAGCACAGTAATATGACCATTATGTGGACTACGTACAACCCCATCACCTAAAGGATCAAAACCTGTACCAGCTCCCAAGTTAAAACCAAATCCTCGACCCGTCCAAAAATAATCTGAAAAAGTGCTTTTGATGAGATAAGTCCACCATTCTAATCGATATTCTTTTGAACCTTGTCTTTCATTATTATCAATAAAAATACTCAACACTCGATTAATTAATGGTTCAAAAAACTCTGGATTAAAAATGAAAACCAATAAAATAACCAAAATTATAATAGTTATAATGCGCCAAACTTTACTACTTTTATAATTAGCAATTCCCAGCACAAAAAAAGCATTCAAAAAAGCTAGTGTTCCTGAACGATTAGAATTTAAAGCAACTACACCTAAATTGACAAAAAACATTAAAGTAAATAATAATGGTTGAAAATCTAGCAAACTAGATCCAACAAAAAAAGCAGTAATCCCCGATAAATGAGTCATTGTATCTGCTGGTTTCAGAGAGATAATTCTAGCCCCGGAACCAGGTAAACTAGGTAATGGTATTGTTCTAGATATCAACCAGAGAAATGGTATAAGAATAATAAAAATTCTACAAAAGCGCCCATATTGAGCAACCATAAATAAAAATCGCTGTGGCTTACTAATTAGTAAGGTGGCAACTATTAGGGCAAAAAATGTATAGTACCATAAGGCTGCATCACGTATGGCATCTAAGCCATATATGGGTACATAAGGTATGGTATTGAGGCAACACCACACCATAAATATGATTAAAAACCAAACTTGAGGGAGTTTGAGAAGTTTTGGGATTGATTTGTTGATGCTTAAAGTAAACAATCCAAAAATAAGCGTAATTTCTCCGATATAAGCAGGAGGAACACCAAAGTAAGAAAATCCTCGTCCACACAGAGCATATCCCAACAGTACCCAACTATACCAGTTGAGAAATTTATCGGCGATGGAAGATTTTTCTGTCTCATTGTTAGGATAAACACTTGTCTTGTCGAGCATAGGCCCTTTTAGGTGTTACTAGTTGATTTGGAAAAATTAAAAGGATTCAAATATAAATTGCATAGTTGCAATATAAAGATTTTTATAGAAGTTCAAATAATAGTAATTTGTTTATAGATGAGATTCATGAAATTTTTAACAAACTCTGATGAGTAGCTAATTCATAAATTGCCATCATCCGGCTATAGTTCTGTTGCGCTGTGTACTTAGATTCAAATTCATATCTAGCTTCTTGACGCATTTGAGCTAGTCTTGCTTGATTTGCAATCGCCCATTGCACTTTATTTGCTAAATCTTCGGGGTTTCCTGGCGAGAATAGCAATCCAGTACGACCAGAGTCTACTAATTCTGCGATCGCTCCAATATTAGCAGCAATTACGGGCGTACCTTTTGCAAAAGCCTCAACCGCAACTCGACCAAAAGTTTCATACCACTTGGAAGGAAACACTAAAAACATCGCTTCTCCCATCAATTTATGCACTTCAGATATTGGTCTACGTCCTAGCCATTCTACGTTGGGTAATCGTTTGACTAATTCCACCACTTTCTCTGCCAAAGGCCCTTCCCCGATAATCTTCAAAGGAACTTTCCCTTCCAAATAGTTCCAAGCCGCTAGTAAAGTATCTAATCCTTTTTCGGAAGATAGTCTTCCCACAAAAAGAGCATAACCGCCAGAACCATCTCCCACACCAGGATCAGGATGCACAAAGTTAGGCTTGACGACAATTTTTTCGGCGGGGAAACCTCCGGCGATAAATTTTTGTCGAGCAAACTCAGTTAAAGCAATGTACACATCTACCATTTCCAGCCAAGTACCCATAGCGCGATGAGCTGTTAACATAGTTGCTACTGCGATCGTTGCTGGACGATTTTCCCGATAGCAACCATGCCAAACGCCAGGATAGGGAATAAACTTCCCCATACAATCTTCGCAGACGAGTCCATCCCGAAAAAATAAGCCATTGGGACACAATAGGCGATAATTACGCAAAGTTTGCACAACAGGTACTCCTTCTGACTTAGCCGCATAGTGAACAGAAGGAGAAATTAAGGGGAAAAAATTCTGAATATGAACAATGTCACATTTTGAATGCTGAAGTTTTTGTTTGACTATGTTGTAAGATTCTTGAGACCAGATAGAGCGCAACGCCATCGGTACAGCACCAATAGATCCCACTCGGTCATTATGTTCTTGATAAACATCAACTTCATGACCCATTTCCCGTAAGAGTTTTTCTTCAGCCTCACGAGATTCATCTTCGCCGCCACGAATTTGATAATTGTTATGAATGCTTAGAATGTGCATTGAGGAAATTTTGAATGGGATAATGATTAATTAAATAACCTGAGCGTTATTTTCTTTGGTCTGAATTACACTTTGTGATAATAGAGACTGTTGGCAAGTCAAAATATCTTCATAAAGTGCCACTAAAGAATTTGCTTTAATTTCCCAGTTGTATAACTCACTCACCCGCTTTTGACCTGCTTGTCCCATCTTGGCTCTGAGTTCTGGATCTTTAGCTAGACGAACCATTGCCTCTGCCATACCTTTAACCGCATCTTCAGGGTTATTACCCGTAATTTTAAAACCAGTTTGCTCCGTAATCTGAAAAGCTGGGCCTCCTAAATTCAAACAGATTACAGGTCTACTGGCTGCCATTGCTTCTATGCAAACCGTAGGCGAAAAATCATGCAAACTAGGATGAATTAAAGCACAAGATTCTCCCAATATCCTTAGTGCTTCTTCACGAGGCCGACTTCCTAAAAATTTGACCTTTTCAGCAATTCCTAGTTTATTAGCTAAAGCTTCTAATCTTGGACGTTCCGGGCCTTCACCAATAATCCAGTATTCCCCATTTTCTAAGTTAGCTGCTGCAAAGGCACGTAACCCAAGATGAAATCCTTTCCAATGCAGTAAACGCCCCATACTGATAAATCTTATAGGAGCTTGGAATTGCGAAACATTATATTGCTCGAATTGAGCTATATCTTGTTGATTAACACCTGTTTGTCCCAATATCTTCTCAATACGTTTTGTACCTAATGCACTTACACAATCAGCTGTTTCTGATGTGCAAACTATTGCTACAGCACTTCTTTTGGCAGTCATTTTCACAAAAGGGTCGCGTTCACCTATCCAACGGCTAACTTCCCGCAAACTTTCATAAACTTTGCCACTCCAATGAAAATCACGCCAAAATGGCTTCGGTGCAACTTCACCGCCCCCCAATGGCCCCCAAACAAACGGTATAGGTAATAGTGATAAAAAGCTAGGAAAACAATATCGACCGTAGGTAACATGATGTACCAAATTAAAATTAATTTGCTCATGTAGTTTCCTGGCTTGAAAATATGCACCTATTTGCCAAAAATAGTAGTGAAAATACAGTGCTGTTTGTCCTCGGTTCCACCATCTAGCCCAAGCAGGTAAGTCATGATACACAAACTTCAACCCTGGAACTGGCATTTTGGATAGTTCAGCTTCAATGCTGGGTTGATTATCTTGACGTGTAATTACCCATACAGCCTCACATTTGTGAGCTAGTTCTTGAACCATATTCCAACCAACTCCTGGTTCAGACCCCATCTTTGGTCTACAGGCATAGGCAGAAACTAAAATTTTCATATTTTTCATTTCTTAAAATATTTATGCAGGTTTATGGTATGTATCGCATTAATAATTTTCGTGACTGATTTTTCAATAGCTGGATCAGCTTTTGTTTTTGATTTAATTGATAAAAACCTCGAATGGAATAATCCACTTCTATGTGATGTTGTTTGAACAAGTCAACCACAGCCGCCTCTAACCATTTACCTTGAACAATTCCAGTGGGATAATAAGGAAAAATATATTTATCTTGACCATTAAAATAATCAAGATTTTGACAGAAAAATGAATCTTTAATTTTCCTGGCTCTGATGCTACCCCAGCGTTCAAACTCCCATCCTGTTTCATTTGGCTCAAGATAAAATCTGAGTCTATCCTTGACCCACAACCCGGCTTGTAACCCAATCCGATAGTTGGCTTTTTGAGGAATCTCCCATAATAACGGATATTTGGATGATGGTTTATATGGGCCAATTCCCAGAGTTTCTCTTAACCGAATGTGGGAATATCCTTCACATTCCATAATTTTGAGAAAATCATAGAGGATAGTTGTATTGACATAATCATTAAGAAAATAATCATCTTGTACATAAAGAATGTACTTTGACTTAATTTGGTCAAGACAACGAATTAAGCAATCACTCCAACTCGGTCTTGTGCCACTCTCATCATTTATCCCAACTTGAGAACATTGTATATTTAACCCATGATAACTAAATACTTTAGTTTCAGTATTGAGTATTATAGGGTGAGGACAATTAGACCAATACTTTGCAAAAAGAGTAAAGAATGGTTGCCAGCAATCTTCAAAACTGTCGGTACTATTTACGAGAATTGCTAATTGTGAAGTATCATCCATAAATAATCTTACTTTTTCTATGTTTGTTGAATACTTTAAATTAAATTTAAGCTAGTCTAAAAGACTTACATCATTATTATTTTGCTCAAAATCTAAGTTATTTACATCTGATTATTGAGGAGCATTTGGTATTTTTCTTCTAAAATCTGCGTTTGCTTATGAAGATTAAACATATTTTCTACTCGTTGTCGGCCATTTTGACTAAAGCTTTGCCAGAGAACACTATCATTAAATAGCTGTAAAACATACTCTGCAAGAGTTTGAACATCTCGTTCAGGTGCTAGAAAACCAGTCTCTTGATGTGCTACTACTTCAGGAATTCCACCACTAGCAAAGCTAACTACTGGTAAACCCATTGCTTGAGCCTCAGCAAACACTATACCAAAACTTTCGCAATCACCAGACTCCGCTCTAATACTAGGAACACAAAATATTTTGGCTATTTGCATCCAATGTTTTACAACCTCTGGTGGTTGGGAGCCTAGAAAACGATAGTTTTTGAGTAAGGACTTAGCTAAATTTTCTAAAGAATTGCGGAGAGGTCCATCACCGATCACTAGCAAAGCTATTTCAGGATTTTCTGCCTGTACTCTCTCCATCGCTTTTATCAAATACTCACAGCCTTTCTTCTCAACTAGCCGTCCAACAAAAAGAACTATCGGCTCTCGATTAGTTATTGGCTGAGGTTGAAAAAGTTCTGTATCTACACCTATATAATGCACTAATATTTTTTCTGAAGGAAAACCTTGCTGAACAAGTTCCGCTTTCAAAAATTTTGATACAGTAATAAATAAATTGGCCTGTTGTTTAAGTAATTCTCGCCGTTTGAGATAAACACGAGTACTGATAGAATTTTTTCTAGCATATTCATCCTTCATGGTAGCATCGAGTCCATGAAAGGTAACAATCATAGGTAGATTTAAAGACTGTACTAAAGGAAGAGCTAAAGCTCCACAAACGCCAAAATGAGCATGAAGTAAAACAGGATTTAGCTGTTTTACTTTTTTCCTGACTTTTGGTGATATTCCTGTGACTTTAAACAATACCTCTTGGAAAGCTCCAAAACTTCCACCTTCATTAACTACTAACGTGCGCTCTGAAGGTAGAGATAATCCTTTGACAAAACGAGAACCCACATAATAAGGTTCAAAATTTTTTAGACCTTCTCCTTGAGCGCGGATAAATGTTTCTGAAGGAGGGAGAATGCGTCCACAGAAAATAACTACATTTGGCTTAGACATACTGTTTTTATGCTGGCTCTAGAATTATATCGCTGTAGAACTTTTATTTTGATTCCTATAAAATAAAGCATATTTCAATTCAAATAATAATTTGTACACTTTAGCCCCAAAAATTACTCTTATAATTCCCTTAGCGAAAAGTTTTCCAGACCAGGGAAGGAATTTTAGTAAGGCAAGAATATAGAAAAGAGCAGTAATTTTATTTCCTTTATCAAGTTCTTTATTTACTCGAAGTAACTGGACTATGGATGTTCTTACTCCTATAACACGATGATAATTAATCGCTCCTGTCCGTTGTTTTATAACTGTCCCCCACTTATTTTTGAAAATCCTTAATCCCTCTAATTTAGCTTGCAAATTACCTCCAATCTGCTGGGGATGAAAATATCTAATAATTAGTGGTTTATCGACTACTAAAAAATGGTTATTGGCTGCTGCTAGACTCAACCATAAATCATAGTCTTGAAAACTAGGTAAACTTTCATCAAAGCCATTAACTTCTAGTAAGGCAGAACGTTTCACCATAAATAGTGAAGTGGTAGGAGGTAGCCAACCTCTCAATAAATCATCAAAAACATCTCCTTCATAAAGATGTAAACTGGGTATTTTCTGTTGTCCCTCTACACATTCATAACCTAAGCAATAAACAACAGTTGCCAGAGGATCATCACTTTCTTGTAAACGTTTTACCTGTAACTCTAACTTCTCAGGTAACCATTCATCATCACTGTCTAAAAATGCGATGAATTCTGTGCTGGCTGCTTTAATGCCTTGATTACGTGCATAGCTACCTCCATAATTCTTACCTAAAGGTAAAAACTTAATTCGTGGATCGGTAAATTCTTTAACTACTTCAGCAGTATTATCTGTAGAGCCATCATCAACAATAATCAATTCAAAATTAGAGAAAGTCTGTTGGAGAATACTAGAAATTGCTCTTGATAAAAAATTAGCTCTATTAAATGTTGGAACTATTACACTAACGATTGGTTGTCCTGGGAGAGATGAATTCATAACTTTTAGCTTCTAAAATAATTTAATTCTAAATTTTAATTAGATTTTTACATACAAGATTGATATACATTGCTCGTTATTTTGGCAATGTTTAGCCAATCATATTTCTCTGCTAGTTGGCGATTATATTGACCCATATTTGATAGTTGTTTTTGTTGTTCTAACGCCAATTTCATAGCTTGAATTAAACCATATTCATCATCAATGTCATATAAAAATGCTCCAGAATGATCTAAGACTTCTGCGATACATCCTTTGCGGGGCGCAATACAGGCTCGACCAAAAGACATTGCTAACATTACAGCACCTGAAGTGAGAATATCTCGATAGGGAAATACGACTACATCACAAGCGTTCAGATAAATTTGAAGTTTCTCCGAAGGGACAAATCCGGGTATAAATTTGATGTTTGGCTCGTTATCAATCTTCTGTAAAAGCATATCTGTCATTTCTGGACTGTTTTGATATACTTTACCTGCAATCACTAGTTGACTTGCATCATTATGCAGTTGTTTAAATGTATCTATTAGTTCTAAGACTCCTTTGTAGGGTCTAATCATCCCCAGGAATAGGAAAACCACAGCAGAATCATCTATATTTAAGCTTTTGCGGGCTAGAGTTTTTTCGATATCGTTATCGTAACAGTTGATATAGTTACCATGCGGGACTACAAATACTTTATCTTGATTATCGTTCAGGGAAAAACTTTTGATAACTTCTGCTTTAGCTGAGTCACAATGGGCAATAATCGCATCAGCTAATTTAGCCACTAAATAACTACATAAATTATCTAAAATCAAGCTTTTATTTTCATGATTTTTTAGATTATGTACAGTCCAAATAATTTTGGTTCTTAGGAGCTTTAAGATAATTAATTCTAAAATAAAAAATGATAATTTTAGAGATTTTTCTACAGTATTAGAACCTGCGAAAAATGGATGGAGCCAATGTAAGTGTACTACATCTGCTTTTTGAGGCAACAATACTGCTGGCAAAAAGAAAGTTGTTGAAGAGGAAGGATGAGGAAAATCTGCTTGAATATCTAATTTATTGAGGTGATGAATTAGCTCTTTTTGGTAGGGATTATCATCATTTGTTCGTGGTAGAAATATAGATTTCATGTTTAATTAATATTTTTGTAAATGATTATTTTAAATTTTGCACTTGTTAGCAATTTTTAAGATGCTATTTTTGTCTGATTTAACCAATTCCTGAATTTCCAAAATTTGTTGAATAGTTCTACGAAGGTTAAGCGAATTTTTAATTTAATATAATTTGGATAGAAAGTTTTGCTCATAGGAAAACTCTCTAACAGAGCTTTGACAGTTTGAGTATCACCGACATAAACATGGCGATAAGCTGCTAGTAATGCGTAATATGCTAAACAATGCTCCAGGAGAGAACGATATTCTGGGGGACAGTGATTTCTGATGGGTTCTGGATCTGTAAGTTTGGGCCAAGGCGGTCGTACTTCTTTGCGTCCTTGCCCAAGTTCCGATGCTTCAGTATGATGCCACATGAGTGGGGTGGGGTCTAAATAAATTTGGTAATTTAATGCTGCTTGTATCCATAAATAAGAATCTTCGCCATAAGTGCAGCGATCTTTGCTATAAAAACCACCAAATTGTTCGATGATCTGCCGTGAGCATAATACCGCTCCAGAGTGGAAGAAATCGATCGCAGATTTCACTAATTGCGGTTTCATCTCAGTGGGCAGTCGCCATACACCTTCTGTTACCAGAAAATGGGGAAGATGTTCTTGCCAACTTGTACGTTCTTCTCCTCGAAAATGTCCACTCACACTCAGCAAGCACTCAGGGTGTTGTTGAAGATTTTCTACTGACTTCTCTAAAAATTCTGGTAGCCACTCATCATCAGCATCAAGAAATGAGAGAAAGGGAGCCTTGCTTTCGGTGATACCTCTGTTACGTGCTGCACCAGGGCCGCTATTTATTTGGTGAATGATGCGGATGCGGGAATCGTGATAATTGCTGACAATATCTGGGCTATCATCCGTAGAGCCATCATTCACAACGATGATTTCAAAGTTTTGATATGTTTGCCCTAGTACAGAGTCGATCGCTCTAGCAATATACTTACCTTTGTTGTACAAAGGTATAATCACACCCACAAGCGGAACTTGGTTTGGCTCCAATTCTTTCATCTTGATGTTCCTACAATGATGAAGGTTTGCTGCATAATTAAGCTAATATCTGTGCGATGAAGTCAAAATTAGTTGCTGTTCTTTGTTTGATTTCTGGTAAAACTGAGTTTAAATGAGCAGATACTTGCTGACGCTGCTGCCAAGCACTACGAATTGTGTTGCAAGCTGTATCAATATCTAGAAACTGTTGAGCAGATATCAGCAATCCTTGGTGAACCATTTCTGCACCCAGTAAATCAGTCATAATTCCTTCGGCTTTGACAGAGTAACCTATGGGTAAGGTACAAACACCACTTGATAAGCCGGCGATCGCAGCGTGCATTCTCTCAGACACAACTAAATCGCAAGTACTGATCAAACCTTTAAATTCTGAGGCTGTATGTTCAGCACCAGCTAACTGGACACGAGGATCGAAGTTTAATAATCTCTGCAATTGTCCGGCGAGAATGCGATCGTCGTTGTGAGGACGATAATCATGTACATGGGGAACCAGTATTACCTGCGCCCCAAATTCATCAAGAATCATCTTGATTACTTGACACCAAACTTTGATGTGTTGCTCATAGTCAGTCCGAGTATAGCGACAAATACCTTGACTAATTCCAAGGGCAACTAAGGGAAGCTCTGGATTGATGTTGTACAATTTCCGCAGATTAGCCACAATTTCTGGCGGTGCTGGTGGGAGCAAAAATGCTGGATCAGCTGTGTGTTTAACGATCTCTGAAGACAGACCTAAATCTTTAGTTACATACTTGTAAGAAAATCCTTCTCTGACAGTCACTAACTTGGAGCGACGAGCAACATTCAGCCAAATTTCGGCTTCTGCTTGAGTTTTAAAAGGCCCAATAGATTGTGCTAGGAATACTACAGGTATGCCAGCATCTAAAGCATACTCCAAAGGTTGGAGTTGTCTTTTGAGAAAGTTCACACCGTAATCAGAGCTAAATACATCGCCACCAGATGCGATCGCCACCGATGCACCATCCAGCAACCGCAACATATCTTTGTAGGCAGGCGCTATGGGCTTGTAAAACTGAGATAAATTGTTCCGCCAGCGTTGAAGTTTATGAAGAGGTCTTAAGGAACCATCACTAATTAAATCTACGTTGTACTGTTGCAACCTAACTTCATCATAATCAAGCGTTTCCGTGAGGATACTCATATCCAGCTTTGGCTGACGTTGGCGTAGCTGCTCAATGGTGGTAACAACCATTGCTTCCACACCCCGGTTACGTAATCCAGTAATTCCTGTAATAACTGCTTTCACTTGATGTATCACTCCATCTCTAGTAGTATTTTTTACTTAACTAATAGGCTTTTGATAAATTTTTTACACTTTTGAATAAATTGCTTCCATAAAACAGTAGATGGATAAGTCAATTGATATTGCAACACCAAAAAATTCATATTTTTTGGGAAAACAGAAAACTGTCCAGATTTGATAGCTTTTTGAAAAGCAATGTGACTTTCCTCGCCTAATTTGATTCTCAGTTCTTGTCGTTTTTGCAGTTGTCTACTCAAATGACTAACTTGCGATTTAACCCGCTTATTCGGCCGCCATTCACCACGTTTGTCCGCCAAATATAAACGGTAGGCTAAACCTTCTCTGCGATGGTTTAGTCCCGAAGATTGTGATTTTGCAACTTCATCGGCCGTGATGACATTAAGATGTAGATTACCTGTATTTATTGCTTGTTCAATTAATTTTTGAATTAATACATTACGAACAACAACTACATTTGTGCCTTGACTATCATTAACATATTCAGGTAGCCAAGCATCACCAACAACTATATCTGCTGCTTCCGCAATTACATCATCACAATATTCACAAGCTTTATATTTAAAAAAACCATGTCCCCAATCCCAACCATATAAATCACGCACTGGACTAACATATTCAATCACTTCACCATCTTTTAAACCAACAGCTTTCATCCCATATTGATTTGCACCTCTATCAGCAAACTTATATCGGAAATCAAACTCTAAAAGATCACCTGGTTTGATTCCACCTTGCCAAGCAAACATTTGTGCAAAATGAATACTTTTTAAATGTCCACAAATTAGACCCACACAAAATTTTATTCGTTCAGCAATTATGGGATCTTGCTTCATCAGCAGCCGAATAGCTTTAATAAAACATGGAATACCAACTATTACATAACTTCCAGGCTGCTCTCGTAGCATTTGTATAACTTCCGAGATTTCAATTGGGTAATATCGTGATTTTGCTCCGGTACGCACCTCTTCTATAGTTTTAGATATTTGGTATTTAAATAATCTGGGATCTGTTGGCGAAGGCGTACAAGGCTTAACATGAATAACTCCATCAACTAAACCCTCACTCAGAAGTTGAGTAACAATCCAATTACCCATACCACCTGAACTACCACGTTTACGGAAATCACTTTCGGTGACAAAACCTGCATAAGTTGTCAGATAGTAGCCAATTTGGTTGTGATATTGACAATCTTTACCGAATATTTCCTCAGCAAGCTGATTTTCATTTAATCCTTCATTTGAAAAAGGACAAACTGTTTCTAATGAAACCTGATGAGAGGTTTGAACAACTGGCTCATTCAGCGTGGCACAAAGCTTGCCATATTCATCGAGTTTCATCTTGATGGGAGAATCAACTACAGCAGCACAAGCACCACAACCTATACAATAACCACCATCTACTACAGTTTCAAATAGTTTGGATATTTCTTGATTTTTTGATGTATTGCCTAACATTAATCACATTCTCCTCTTGACTGATCAAGCAACCTTTATTTTTTTAAACTCATTTTAGGAAATAATGAACTCAGGAGATTTCTTATCTGTTGTAGATATTGTGGTGCAATTAGTGTAATGGTTCCGGTATATATCAAAAAACCACCTACTATACAAAGGAAAAGCAAAGTGTATGAATTAACTATATCTGGAAAATTGAATAAATTTTTTATAGTGAAATTAAACAAACTTTTAATCCCTAAAATTCCAGCCCCCATTGCTAGAGTCGCTACTAACGGAGTGAGATATTGCTGCAAGTAAGTTGTTAATTTAATATTGATTAATTTTTTCAAGACAAATATGGGTATAGGCGACATAATATAAGCACGAATAACATAAGATGCTGCGACCGCTACTATTCCCCAACGTACTGCTATCCAAAAGCACGTAAAGTTGCCAATTGCCTGTATACAATAAAGTGCTAAATTCCAACCAGGTTTGCCCATAGCCATAATGACTGTACCATTGTAATAAAAACCCGCATACAAGGGGCCAACGAGAGTTAATATCTGCAAGACTGGTACACTCGTCTTCCACTTTTCTCCAAAAAAAGTCACTATTAAATCAGGGGATAAAATTGAAATGCCTATAAAAACTGGAAAAGCCACAAGACTAGTAAAGCTAATTGCGTTATAAAATGCTTTTCGCATCTTTTCTGGTTCTTGTTGCAAGCGTGAGAAGACAGGCATTGCTATCTTCTGAATCACAGAAATCATTAACTGAGTAACTATCATAAAAATTCGATAAGCCACTGAGTAATAACCAAGAGCGACAGAATCAAGAAAATAGCCGATTAATAAATTATCAGAGTTTTGATTAACAAAATTAAGTAGGTTAATACCAGTTACATTAATCCCAAATGCAAATAATTCTTTGAAGTGCTTTCGGGAAAATCTAAATCTAGGTCGCCAATCGCTAACCCACCATAAAGCAATGACTTGAGTCACACTATTAGCTAAATACTGACCAACTAAACTCCAAACACCAAAACCTAAAAATGCTAAAATTATGCCGACAATACCACCAACTACCACAGCTATCAAGGAACGTATAGCTAAACTTTTGAAAGCTAGTGAACGTTGTAGAAGAGCTTGTTGGACACTGCTAAGACCATTCAGTACAAAGTTTAAAGATAGCCAGCAAATAATCGGTACAATTTTAGGTTCCTTAAAGAATAAGGCCACTAAACCAGAACAAATAATACTCAAAGTCGCAAGTAATATGCTCACTCCTAAGTTAGTCCAAAAGGCAGTATCTAAATGCTCTGGTTCTAAGTCTTGGCGCTGAACAATTGCTGTCGAAAATCCCTGATCTACAAAAATTTGCAGAAAGCTTAAAAATATCCCCGATAAAGCTACTAAACCGAATGCTTCTGGCCCTAATAATCGGGCGAGTAAGAAGAACACTCCAAAGGAAACAGCCTGTTTTCCCCAACTTTCAATCGCAGACCAAAGTACGCCTTTAACTGCTTTTTGTCGTAAATTTGATGTTTGTTTTGGTGGTTCCATTACAGGCTTTACCTATGCAAAGGATGAAAATACCTATTATATTTCACTCCCACTGTCTATTTGAGCAGACAAGCATCTCATCTTGATTCACAACTGTGAAAAATTGCTATGAAAAAAGATTATCTCTCAACATAAGAAATTAACTATGAATCAAGATAAATATGCAGTGATCTTCAAAATTTACTCAATGCTATTTTGAATTTGATATGAGTTTTGAATCATCATGAAAACTCAAATTGACTAAACAAAACAATCGTTATTCCACTGTAGTTTTTGGAAAAACGGCAGCAATACGACTAGATAAAAATAACTGTTTAGCCGCCAGCCAGATGAATATAGGGATTGTTGTTGTGTAGCGCCGCCACAGTCGTCGCGGTTCTTGAAGCCAGCGATATAGCCATTCTAAGCCTAAGTCTCTCATGATACGTGGCGCACGCTTGTGAATGCCGGCATACACAGGGAAAACGCCGCCTACTCCGATCATGACTGCACGAATTTTACCTTTGTGTTGCGCTATCCATTTTTCTTGTTTTGGACATCCCAAAGATACCCAAACTACACCAGCCCCACTGGAGTTGATTTTATTGACTAAAACTTCATCTTCAGTTTCTGTGAGTGGGCGGAAGGGTAGGGGTTCCATTCCAGCTATTTTTAGTTGGGGAAATTCTTGTTTTAATCTGGCTTGTATTCTCGCCAGAATTTCAGTTTGTGAACCGACAAAGAAAAAACTTAAATTATGTGTTTGGGCGTATTGACATGTTTCCAAAAAAATATCCATACCCGCTACACGATCTTGGTAAGGAGATCCCATTCGGCGCATCATCCAGACTAAAGGCATACCATCAGGAGTCACCATATCTGAATTTCTCAGAATGTTAGCGAACTCAGGCTGCCAGTGCGCTTCTATGAGCATGTGTACATTTGCTACATATACACTTCTACTTTCATGAGCGATCGCCCATTCTATAATTTTCTGTATCTGATCCTCAAAGCTTAAAGCAGTAATAGGGAAATCAAGCACTTTTTGAGTAGGTAGTAACACTTCTGCTACCATAGCTCACTCCTTCTGTCAAAGATAAATAACAACAGATTACCTAGAGCAACCTTTATGTCTAAATAAGCCAATTAGATGAATCTTGACTTTTTCTGAGCTTGTAGCATTCTTACAAGAACACACATTGATTTATCACAGTTTTTCAGCAATTTTACTGTTTGCTGAATCCTCTTCAAAACCATCATAACCGTAGATTAGCTTACTTGCTTAACGAAAGTTTATTACAAGGAGATATTAAACTTTATATTTACTTTATGTTTTTCTAGGGATTAGTTCATCCAAACATTACATTACTACTTCATGCCTCTTACGAGAGTGTATCTATCTTCGGCAAAGTTTTTACTTGTCATCTGTCTAAAAGATGAGTTAGTACAATCATATATATTTAAATTAATAGGCATAACCGTATAAATTCATAATTTTTTTTTATAAAAAATTATTTCTACAAGGTCTAATTTAACCTAGATTCTCAAAATACAGTGTCAAATAGTCAGATAAGTATATTAATCCATGAAACGGTGTGGGAATAGTATTTCTGAAAGCAACTTATTATCCATAAAGCTATAGAAATACGGTTTGATTTCTGAATCTAGTTGTGTAAGCAGGGAGTAGGGAATGGGGAGTAGGGAGTAGGAAAGACGGCTGGTCTGGGTGTACTGATTTTTTTCATAAATCAAATATGAGTCCTATATTTGTATACGGTTGATATTATTTCACTGGCTTAAATTACAAAAATTAGCCAAAAAAGAGGGGGAGAAATTCTCCCCCCCCTTTTGATTGTTGCCTTTGTTATCTGATTGCTTATTTTCCTTTAAGCGTTGCCTCAGCATCTGTCTTTGTTTTTTAAGTTGCCGCTTTCTTGCTGAACCGCCTTTACCTTTATCATTTCTCCCTTCTCGGCGGGGAGATTCCCATCTTTTTAAGCGCATAAAAATTTTTTAGCCTTTAACTTTAGATTGTAGTCTTATTGTAATACATATATTGATCAATTGTCCATCCCAATCTCAGAAATCTTTTATCTGATTTTCTCCATGACATCAAGAATCAATATGTTATTACAAGCTCCTGGAATACTTGATGCTTTATTTTAGCTATCTACTCTATGAAACTAGTGTGCATTCAAGTTGTATATTCTCTGCTTGAGCCTGTCATTTGACAATGGACACTGGGACTGGTTCTGGATTTTAGATGTTTCTCAGCTTCAATAGGCTGTGTTTAGCACATATAAGTTCATTCGTCTACTATATTATTCTACGACCGTAGCATAACACACTAAAACTACTAGAAATAGTGCGTTAGGCTTGCTTTATTACACTTCAACCAACCTGAAATTTATAAGGTAAGCTTGTGTCTGATTTAGAACTACACAAATATCTTCCCAAACTTCCCGAAGCAGCACTACAAGAATTTACAGAATGGTGTGTTTTAGAACAGTCAAAAGCCGCAGGTATAGAATTTACACCTAACAAAACCAAGTTAGAAAATCTCATACCAAACGAGTATATTTGGCAACTAATTGATCAGTTCATGAAAGAGAAACCAGACCCCATCAAAGCGGGTTTAGTAGCAACAATGGCTGGTCAAGAAGCTGATAGTCATGGTTTGATAGGTTCGGCAATTATGGCTGATTTTATCGCCCTTTATGTGAAGTATTTGATTCCCGAAAATGGCACAACGCCAGAAGAAGCGAAACAGTTAATCACAGAAGCCGCCATTCAGCAGTATGAAAAGCTATCTGAACTGGCTGATAAATATAATGTAACGTTCTAAATTGTGGTTATTTGTTAATTATTCCGAGGCTTTGTCTTTTTTATGAGACAAAGCCATTAAGTTGTAACATAAGGATACAACAAAGCAGATTATGAATTAAATTATGCCTTATAGTGACTTTACACTCAAAAAGGTTAAAAAAGATTTTGGGCTGACGGTTATTGAACCTTTTGATTTTCTCCAAGACATTGAACCTGTAACTCCTAGCCAGTTTTTAATAGAGACTATCAATAAACGCTTAAGTTTAGCCTTGGCGAATAATAGTCCGATACCTATAATTTACGGTGCAGTTACGTCAGGCGATCGCTGGAAGTTTCTCAAACTAGAATCCCAAACCGTCACAATCTGGCTCACAGAGTACAACATTCCTCCTGTCGATAAGGTTTTGGGGATATTGTTAAGCTTTGTTTCGAGTGCTAGTTGAGCAGTTTTTATTCAATTTGGACAGGTAAATAGTAGTTTTCTAGGCGTTCAAGAAGTGTGAACATAGTTTCTGTCAGATAATCAGACTGGTCAAGCATAACTTTATATTCATCGAACTGATACTTATTAAACTCATTGAATATACAGTAGTGAAATGTTAACCAGTTCCGCTTGGGGTAAATAGTAACTTTAGATAATTTACTTATTTTGCACCAATCACTAGAGATTTGAATATGTAGAGCTTGATGTGATAGCAATGGAAAAAATAGGTTGGAAAATCTAGATTCAATAATTTGATCTACCAACCAAGCCATAACCTCAAAAGAAAGATACTGAGTAGGCATTGACGGATTTTGATAATAATTTTTAATAAAATACCAATGTTCTTGTGACATAAACTGCTTTTTTATGAAAGCTACACCATTAAAAATTAAGTATAGTGTCACAATTAGTAATTTATGCTAACTATTATTGGTTGCGGAAATCTTAATCGCTGCGATGATGCTGTAGGTGTAATTATCGCCCAACGCTTACAACAATATCTAGCCGAAAACCCTCACTCTTATGTGCGCGTGTATGACTGTGGAACCGCAGGGATGGAGGTAATGTTTCAAGCTAGAGGTAGTAAAAAATTAGTAATTATTGATGCTAGTTCAACCAATTCTGAAGCGGGTGCAATATTTAAGGTTCCAGGTAAAGAATTAGAAGCTTTACCGGAACCTAGTTATAACTTGCATGATTTTCGTTGGGATAATGCACTAGCCGCCGGAAGGAAAATATTTCAGGATGAATTTCCCGAAGATGTGACAGTTTATTTAATTGAGGCGGCAAATCTTAGCCTTGGACTAGAGTTAAGTCCTGTGGTGAAAAGTTCGGCTAACTTAGTTTTTGAAGAGGTAGTTACAATTATTTGTAATTGGTCAATGATAAATAATCAATAGTCTTTCCTACTCTCTTCATACACGCTTTTTCTAGCCAGCCATATCACGGTAAACAGCAATTTCATCTACCCGCATTTCAAAGGGGATACCTTGGCTTTCGGGAGGACAAACGCGGATTTTAGCACTGGTGACAATTGACTGGAGTAATGACCCCATTGCGACGATTTGTTGTAGAACTCGCCAGTTGGTAACAGGGTCGGGACATTCAATTACTAAGGTCATCGCACTAGCGTCACTGGTGACATACCAGCGACAATGAGAAAGAAGATTTTGAATTGTGCGATCGCACGCTTCATAAAAGTATTTACTAATAGAATGCTCTAGTTGTTGCCGTAAAATAATATCTGCCGATGACGGTTGCATTGGACGGTAATCGTAATCATCGTTGTAACAGAACATATACCTAGCCATCTCTACTTACAAAACTACTTAATTGCCAATAGCCATTGCGTAGAGAATATCCATTTTTGTTTCTAAGAAACTCTGGGTTTCATCGTCATAAAACGCGCCAATTCCGCTACATTGTATCCCCAAGTAATTACTACTCAGGTAAACTCTGTGTCCTAAAAAACCTGCTAACTGCATAGCGGTTTGATAACTTGTATAGTCAGACACAAAAAACAAAGTTACTGCACAATCACGCGCAATAGCCTGATTAATGCACAAATAACCAGTATGTTCGCTAAAATCGCCACTTTTAATCAGATGATTGTTTTGATATAACCCAGGGGATATCCCCTCTACTCGATGCACGACTGAATAAACTTTGATTGCTTCACAACTTTCTGTGGGAATTGGTTGCTTTAGTTGTTGCAATATCCTGAAATAATCTTCTTGAGAAATCAACTGTTTCCGGAAACGTCTATTTGAACGTCTATGCCAAACAGTTTGATAAAATTTATCCTTGTCAAACTTAAATTTGGGATGCTCTAGCTGTTGTTTTGGACTCTTGTGTAAAGCTGTTACCTGATAGCCATCTTCAATAAATTGATGAGCTTCAAAATAATCTGTACCACTCACAAAAGGAATTTTCAGCCTTAAGCGTCTCACATGCTTTTCTTCTACTTCCCCACATAGAACACTAGCAGTCACAAACTCTTTATTCTCAAAACCTAAGTCAGAATTAAGAGCTAACTTATCAAAGTCAAACATTAGCTGGATATTTTTGTCATAGAGATCAGCCGATGCGGCAATTGTACCTAAATGGTGTCCGCTATCTAAAAAGCAATATCTCAGACTTCTGTTTTTATATTTCCAACTAGACCTATAATAAACGCAACTAATTAAAAAAATGACTCCCTTGATACATTTGCCCGGTATAATATAACTTTCCAAGCCATCATCTATTAATTCATAGATGAGTGTTAGACAATTATTCTCAACTTCTAGATGGTAGATGCCATCAACTATTTCCGGGATGCCACGAATTTGTACATAAATCTCAGTAGGATATAACCCACCCGCAGAAGGATTAACACGTAGTTGATAGGCTACATCCTTATAAGTCTTTTCTAAGGTGATTGCACTTGTTAAGTAAATGAAAGAATGAATGGGATGATTGAGATTTAATTGCAGCCTGCGATAAAATTTTGGATATTGCTTAAAAGCAGATGGTTGCGTTGTTGGGTCTACATAATTAGGGTCAAGCTGCACTGATAGGTAAGAATGTTTAGTCCTTTGATGAAAATTTTTGCTAGATAATTCATTTTGTAGCATCTTTCAGCATCCTTAAAACTTCGATAGTGCTGGCAAAATCTATAGCTTTGTAATCGTCTAAGTTTTTTAAATTTAAATTCGGATGATGTTGTAAAAGTAACTTGACTACTTCTGCTTTACCTGCTGAAGCTGCATACATTAACACTGTTGCACCGTTATCGTTTTGGTTATCGATATTAATTTTCATTTCTAGCAGCAAATTAATTAATTCATAATGATTGCCAAAGCAAGCAAACCATAAGGCATTATTACTATCATTATTTCTGGCATTAATATCCGCGCCTGCACTAATCAATTCTTGAACGACTGAATAATTACCTATCCTAGTGGCTTTCATTAAAGCTGTATCACCATTTTCACCACGCTGATTTAAATCTTCAAGATTGTAATTATTACCTATCAACCATTCACAAGTTGTTTGACTCAAACTTTGCTGATTTTGTTGTTTCATAAACTGCTTTTATTCACTAATAAAAGGGAATGGTGGACAATGCCCACCATTCACAAAAACTTTTTGAAAATACTGTCCATGAGATGAACTTTTACCCCTCCCTAACCCTCCCCTTGGAAAGGGGAGGGAATTAGATTTCTTAGTTTCCCCCCTTTATAAGGGGGGCTAGGGGGGATCAACAGTTTAATAATTCTCAGATATCCTCATTAGACAGCATTCATTGTTTGGTTAGGTTGCTCACCTGCGACCATTGGTTTCGGTTCTTCAGAGAATAGTTCTCTAGAAGATTTATCTTGCTTGGGTGCGCCATAAAAACCAGCTTCAGCTTCGAGTTCATCTACGAAATCCCAAGCTTCAATTGTGCGTTTAGAGTCTGGGCCATAATTCGCAGAAATTGCCCGTGCGTTGGAGACTGCTTTATATATCTCTTTTTGCAAGAATAGGAGTTTTGGTTTATCTACAAAGTCGCCTTTGTGGATAATATCGCTGATAGTAATCATCCCAAGTAATTCACCACGGATGACAGGCGCACTCCGCATCCCTGTATTAATCAATAACCTTGCAACATATTCTAAATCAAGGTCAGGATCTACAGTGACACAGGGTTTGCTCATTATTTCGTAAACATAAGTTCTTTGAGGATCTTTTCCATAAGCAACCACTTTGGCTGCAATATCACTCTCAGTCATAATGCCGTAAGCATCACCACTATGACGAGGTTCTACAATCAATTCTTGCAGTTGTTTGAGCCTTAATAATTTCACTGCTTCTGCTACTGTAGCGGAGCCGCGAATGGTAGCTACATCTTGAGTCATAATATGTTTGGCTCGCATAATTCCTGCTCCTTATTTATTGCAAGTAAGGGAATTGTTTCTAAACTGCTGCACTTATTCCCAAACTGTTTTTGCTTCGTCTAAGTATGATGAAAATTAGACACAGGTTTTACGCAGTATTAGCCCTA
Organism: Aulosira sp. FACHB-615; assembly: GCF_014698045.1. Classification (GTDB taxonomy): domain Bacteria; phylum Cyanobacteriota; class Cyanobacteriia; order Cyanobacteriales; family Nostocaceae; genus Nostoc_B. The sequence continues at coordinate 182,506 of NZ_JACJSE010000007.1, read as the reverse complement.
AATTCTACTGAGTAGAATCATCAATTATCAGTATAAGATTTACACATTTTCCCTACTCTATTGCTGAAGCGATCGCATCGTCTGTCTAACTTTCAGATGTACCAGGATTTCGGTAGAAATGTCTTGGATAACCCTGTAATCTCTTGCTGCTGAAGTTTGGTTCACTAGCAACAATTTAGCTTACTTATATATTATCACTCTGATAGGTTTGTTCCATAAACAAGTGTGTATTCTCATAAAGATATTGGTTAAATATCACAAAAAAATATCAAAATGCAGCACAAACTACATTTATTTTTTTAATAGTATGTTTATTCAGGATATTTGTTTAATATCAAAATTTATAGATATTGATTTGTTTACTAGGTAACAATTATTTTTTGAAATTAAGTTTTGTAGACAAAGTTCATGTATCAATATTTTAACTAAAAATATTCTTAAGTAGTGATATATTGTGCTAAATTATTTCAACTCAAATTCTCCCTCTAGCGGAGTATTTTTAGTAGTGGACTGTTAGCTATACAGATTTTGTATAAACTATATCTAGTAATTTTATAAAGAAAATCTAAAAAATAACCTTGATATTCCAAAAAGTTGGTATTGTTTCAAGCAATCATGATTTAAAAGGAAATAAAAACATGGAAATTAGTGCGCGGAATGCGTTAAAAACCACCGTTAAGAAAGTTGTAACTGGTTCAGTTAATACTGAAGTAACTTTAGAATTAGCACCTGGAATAGAGTTAGTCTCTATTATTACCAAAACCTCAGCCGATAACCTGGGGTTGGTAGAAGGTAAGCAAGCTTATGCTGTTATTAAAGCGTCCGATGTTATTGTTGCTATTGATTGATAAATAACTAATTCATTAAATGGAATTTTTTTATTTTTGTAGAGACTTTGTATACAACGTCTCTACAGAATTTATATATTACGCGATGTGCAACTTATGTTTGAAACCCCTCTCCAAACCTCTCCCCGACGCGGAGAGAGGCTTTAAGTCTTGCTCCCCTTCCCTACCAGGGAAGGGGTTGGGGGTTAGGTTTGAGAGAAAGTTGCACACGGCGTTATCTTACATATTTTCATTGAGAAGACGCATTTCGACTACGCTCAATGCTCAATAAGCTGACTCAAAGAGGGTTGAGCGAAGCGTTCACTGAGCTTTGCTGGAGTGTGAATACTGAGCGTAGCGCCGCCCTGAGCCTGTCGAAGGTGTCGAAGTATCGAAACTAGGTAATCTCACATTAGGTTTAATTTAGTCCTTCTACTTCACCAGTAGTAGATTTTAGCTTGAATTTAGTTATCAACTATCCGCACGTAAATAGTCTGAGCAACTTCTTGGCTTAAACTGATAGATTCTCCAGCAACTTTCATTTGTAATAAAGGAAGTAGCTGTTCTAGAGTAATACAAGTTCCAATTTTTATGCCTGCTGAATGAATCTGGTCTAGGATTTTCTGATCTTGAGTTTGATAAAAAGCTATAATACCTTGCTCTCCAGGTTGGAGCAGTGCTAAAGAACAGCCGCTTACACTAAAAGGCTTAAACATTAAAAGTATGAAGTGTGAAGTATGAAGTATGAAAGGTAAAGAAAATTATCTTTCATACTTTTTGGATTGCTAAAAATAGCTGTAGTAATGAAAAATTGCAGCTATACAATCTGAATCTGTGTAGAGAGATTTTGACTGTATAGCTGCAACTTCTGTGCATAGTCTAAGACATCAATTATACGAGGTAAGGTTCTTGGTGTGTTTTGATTGTGCAGTTAGAACGAGGATAGGTAACGCACAATAGAGCAAATCCTTTAGATACTTGTTCGTCATCTAAGAAGTTTTGATCAGATTGATCAACTTCACCTTCAGTAACTTTGCCTACACAGCTAGAGCAAGAACCTGCATGGCAAGAGAAAGGTAACTCAATACCAGCTTCTTCGGCTGCGTCTAAAATTGTAGTGTCTTCATCTACCTCAATTGTGGTATCGATGTCTTCTTTTTTGTTGATTAATCTTACTTGATAGGTAGCCATTTTCCGATTCTCCTCATTACGGTTCGGTTGGTTCTCGAAGTGTGTCAGGCTCCTCTTCGAGAAAGCATGAATAGGAAGACACAGCATTTGATGAGTTTTATACCTATTTAGATAATGATTAAGACAAATGGATTGATATAACTTAGATGCAGATAGTAATTCTCAATCCAAAATCCAAAATCTAAAATCCAAAATAGTATTAGCTAGTGTCTCTGACATTTAGTGCGGAGTACGTTTACGAAAAGCCTATATGGTTTGACTTAACACTAAAAGAAGACTCTTTTAGCTACAAGGAACACCATCTGGCGTACAGTCTCCTGTTTTGAAAGATTTGCCGCAACCGCAGGTACTAGTTGCATTAGGGTTGGTAAATTTGAAACCGCTTTCTACCACCCCTTCGACAAAATCAATCACGATTCCTTCTAATAAGGGCGCACTTTTGGCATCGACGTAAACCAACACACTACCTTGTTGGATTACTAAATCATCTGGTTGGGGTTGGCTGGTGACATCCATACCATATTCATAGCCATTGCAACCGCCACCTTTGACAGAGATTCGGATACCTTTAGTGCTATTCTCATCAGAACCGGAACCTCGCAGGAAAGCCCGCAAACGAAATTCTGCTTTTTCTGTTAAAGTAACAGTCATTCAATCTCCTAATCTGTAGCGATTGATTGTTCTAATCTAGAATTTGGGTTTTTTGTGATAATTGTCCTTTGTCATTAGGATGTGTTTCAAAAGTCTTAGATCCCCCCAACCCTCCTTAAAAAGGGGGGCTAAGAGCCTCTTAAAGTCCCCCTTTTTAAGGGGGATTTAGGGGGATCTAAAAAGTTCGCCAGTTAAACAAATAGTTTGAAAACATATTTGTAAATACAAATGACTAATGACAAAGGACAAAAATATTAAGTTGTAAAATTACTGGTGGTTTCCATTGATGGAGATTGCGAGTATCTCCAAGGTGCATTGTTACCGCATACTTGACAAGAGCGATCGCGGTATGAACGACGCTTGGCAAATTCCATCCGGTTGAAGTCTATTGTCAGCAATTGTGACAATAAAGGCTGACTAAACCCAGTAATCAGCTTGACTGCTTCCAGTGCTGTCAAACAAGCCAATGTCCCAGAAACGGCACCTAGCACGGAGAAACCACGCCGATCCCACTCAGGTTTTTCGGGAAACAGACAAGATAAACAAGGCGTGACACCGGGAATAATTGTTGTCAGGTAAGCTTCCATCCCATCCATTGCAGCTTCTACCATTGGTTTGCGCCAGCGCACACAAGCTGCATTCAACAAATCGCGTTCTGTAAAATTATGAGCGCAGTCCAGTGCCATATCTGCGGACTGTACCAAAGAATCTACATTTTCAGCAGTAACATAATCATGAACCGCTTCGATTTCAATATCAGGATTGATGGCTTGTAAGGTTTCTTTAGCCTTAAATACCCTTGGCTTACCAACCCAATCATCAGTCATGAGAATCTGACGATTCATATCATCAAGGCGTAAATCACCACCCCGGACGAGAATTAGTTTGCCAACGCCTGCTACTGCTAAGTAAAGCGCGGCTGTACCACCTAATCCCCCCACACCTGTAACCAATACTGTCGCTGACTTCAGGCGCTTCTGAGCCGCTTCGCCAAAATTCGGAAGCATCATTTGGCGACTATAACGTTCTAACTCGGTAGGAGTTAGGTTGATCACTATTTACCTCCTAATCAGAAGAGAGTTCTGTCAGCGTAATTACATTTTTGGGCTTGTCTTTAAAGACTTTGAACACCTTTTGTTCTTGGGGTGTTGATTCGAGAAATATCTCGTAAGCCTGTTGTAAAGCCAAGCAATATTGATTCAGTTTTTCTTCAGCAGTTAAATCAGCAGCTTGTTCGTCAATTTCTTGGATATATTGCGAGAACTTTTTCAATATATGGAGACGATTTACATTTACAACTTTTTGGTCGTAAGGTAATTCAAAGAATTTCAAAAATTCTTCGGCATCACTTAATTTTTTGAATTCTTCAATAGTTTTACTCATTTACCCTCCAATGCTGTTAGCTGCTGCTTTAGCTCATCCAGTTGCCGATATATTTCATAAGTTGCGGCTGCAACATCCATAAGTTGTTTGTAATCTGTTGGCAAACCTTCTGCTAAATCATGCAGATCCATTTTCATTTGACCTGCTTTGCTGTTGAGGCGTTTAATTTGAGTTTTCAATTCCTCGATGGTCATTTGTCATTTGTCCTTTGTCATTTGTAAATAAACATGAGTTTGATAAACCTCTCCCCAACCCCTCTCCGACGCGGAGAAGGGCAAAAATATTCTGCGTTTTCAAAGCCTCTCTCCCTGGGGGGGAGAGGTTTGGAGAGGGGTTTAAATAACGAATAACTAATGACTAATGACTAACGTTTAAATCTTGCCTACTTCTGGGAAGCGATTAACTAAATCCAATCCTTTTTGGACAAAAGTTTCGCCTTCTTCTGCTAACTTTTCGAGAGATTCAAAGCCGAAACGATGAGCATCTCTGAGAGTTTTTACTGTTAGCAAAAGCCGACCAGAAAATACTAAAGCCCAGCCGAAGCCCTCATGATTGATATTAATTACAACCTGAGAAATTAGATTGGTTTCTTGTTCAATTCTGGCAGCAACAGCACGGTAAAAAACTAATATCCGGGCTTGAGTTGCGGCATCGACTTCGCCTTCAATGGGGATTTCGCGTTTCTTTTTTTTGGGGACGACGAATGCTTTGAGGATTAATTCATCTGACCAATTACGGTAGAATCCGTAACTATCTTGCCCACGAATTTGGAGAACTAAAGCCTTAATGAAGGGAGAGTTTAAGGCTGCGAGACTAGTAGTGCCGTTAACAGTATTATCTGCGGTCATACAGTTGCTTCATTTTCAAGTTCATCTGTAAAACTTTTGGTTTTGGGTTGGAGAGCTTTCCGCAACCAAGGTGGAGGATTACCTTTAAGAGTTTGGACTAATTTAGTCAATAACTCTTCAATTTTTTCTTCTTCAGTGCGGGCTTTAACTGGGGTGACACCTTTCTTGATTAACTTAGCAGCAGCAGTTCCACCAATTGCTGTTACATAAACAATTGCACAGTCAACCAGTGCATCAAGTTTGGGTGTAATTTTATCTTCGTTACCATCTTCTTTTAGCTCACCCTCAAAGTTGAGAGTGTGTAAAAATTGATATCCTTCGCCATCGATTTCGTAGACATCAATTTCTCTCGCCCAGCCAAAGTGAGCATTGACATGAATGTGGTCACTGGTTGTAAAGGCAATTTTCATTCTGTTCTCCTACTTGTGTAGGGAGTGGGGAGTGGGGAGTGGGGAGTAGTAAATTTCTACTCCCAATTCCCTACTCCCAATTCCCCAATTACTAATCATTGAAAAAGTGTTTAACGCGCTCTTCTTCAGCTTCTAAAAAGAGGTTGCCAATGCCAAACAAAAGCTCCATCGTGCCGCGATAACCAACTTTTGTGAATAGACCATTTCCTAAACGGTCGTAGATGGGCAAACCTAAACGATAAAGAGGAATCGACAGACGTTTAGCGATCGCAGCCAGGTTAGAATTACCAATCACTAGGTCAGAACCTACTGCTAGTTCTTCAAAGTCTTCTAAATCGCCGATAGTAACGCTCTTGATGGGGAGTTTTTCGAGTAAAGGCGATCGCGTTGTGGTGACGGCCGCATGAATTTGACATCCCATCGATTGCAAGAAGCGCACTGTTCCCCAAAGTAAATCAGGCTCTAATGCTAGAGATACCCGTTTTGCACCAAAATAAAAGTGCGTATCGAGCATTGCATCTTGCAACTGGCGACGTTGGCGGCGGTATTTTTCGGGGACTGGGTTGCTGCTTAAAATTGATAATGCTTGCAAAAACTCATCTACTGGTTCTAAACCAGTCAATTCCCCAAACACTTCGTAGGGAATGTTGAACCGTTCATCGAGAATTTTGGCAGCACCCCGCATACTTTCACCCAAAGCGATGGTGAAAGCAGAACAACCTACTTGACGCAGTTGTTTGACACTTGTACCGCTACCTGTCACCGCACTATAGTTATCTTCCAAATGACCATCTAAAGAAGCGCCAAGGTCAGGTACAAAGATAGGTTCTAATCCAAAAGCGGTGACAATCTCTTTGATTTCTTGTAAATCGCCGGGAGTAAAAGCAGAACCAGCCAAAATTGTCACTTGTTCGCTTCTAATTCCGCCTGCTTGGGGAATTTCCTTAACAATGCTTTCTACAGCAGTGGCAAAACCATCTTGTAATGCACCTTTAAAATCTGGTGTTGGTGCAAAGATAACGGGGATGTGGTCTAATTCCCGATGGCGATCGCGGATATCCTTTAAGAAGCGTTCAATATCATCGCCTCTGGTTTCGGTTAATCCAGTGGTACACAAACCGATAATTTCTGGCTTGGCCTTTTCTACCAACGTCAGAAGCGCCTGTTCCACATTCTCTTCGCCACCCAAAATCGTAGTTACTTCAGTCATGGCTGTAGTGGCTAGGGGAATCGCTTCCCGAAAATGCCGTACAAGCACAACTTTGGCGAAGGCGGTACACCCTTGAGAACCGTGAAACAGAGGTATCATTCCCTTTAATCCCAAAAAGGCGAGGGATGCACCTAAAGCTTGGCTTTGTTTGAGGGGATTAACTGCAACTGATTTTTCGGGAACAGTAACGATCGCCATCTAAAATACCTCTTCTATTGAAGCAGAGAAAATATCTTCTGCTGACAAACTAAAATTATTTAAAGTCCCGGCTTCTTCATCCCAAGGCGCAGGTTTACGGATTTGACTCCAAATCGGGCTGTAGAGGGCTTCGTATAACTCCCTTGCCATCTCTAACATTCCCATATACCCAGCATACGGATGATGGCGTTCTTGGTTGATGTCAAGGAAAGGAATCCGCGCTTTCAGGGCTGTGTATTGGTTACGACCACCCGCAATTAACATATCAGCGTTGGAGTCACGTACCAATTGCAACAACTCCTGAGCATTGCCTTTTTCTAGCATGATGCCATCCGTACCGAGCAAGCGTTTGATTTTTGCCTTATCTTCTTCCGTACTCTTGCGGGTGCTAGTAGCCACAACTTCTATCCCCAAGTCCTTAGCGGCGGAGATAATAGACCAACTTTTCACACCGCCAGTATACAGAACTACACGCTTACCCTTGAGGCGGGCGCGATAGGGAGCCAAGGCGATATCCAAAGCCGCAGTTTCATCAGCAATTAGCTGTTCAGTCCGCGCTTGTAAATCAGGGTCGCCCAACTTCGCCGCCACATTCCGCAAGCAACGATTTATATCATCAATCCCATAAAAAGACTCTTCAATGTAGGGAATCCCATATTGCTCCTCCATCTTTCTCGCCATATTGAGCAAAGCCCGCGAACAAATCATCACGTTCAACTTGGCACGGTGAGCGTAACGAATTTCTTCATAACGAGCATCACCCGTGATTTTAGATAGTACGCGGATGCCTAATTTTTCAAATAAAGGCAGGACTCCCCACATTTCCCCGGCGATATTGTATTCGCCAATCAAGTTTATATCATAGGGGGTTGTGAACTCCGGTTCTGCTGTCCCGACAACATAATCTAATAAAGCTTCACCGCCAAAACGGTTGCCCAAATTCTTACTCCCAATAAATCCCGGCGCAATCACCGGGACAACCGGAGTCCCAATTTTTTCCGCCGCCGCCTTGCAAACAGCATTGATATCATCGCCAATCAAAGCCGTCACACAAGTAGCGTAGACAAACACAGCCTTGGGATTGTAACGCTGATGAATTTCTAAAATTGCCTTGTAAAGCTTCTTCTCACCACCGAAAATCACATCATTTTCCGTCATGTCGGTAGTGAAACCCGTCTTATAAAGTACAGGCCCAGAAGAGAGACTACCACGACTACCCCAAGAATTACCAGCACAGGCGATCGGGCCGTGAACCAAATGCGCCGCATCAGTAATTGGAACTAGAGCAATCATCGCCCCATCAAAAGCACAGCCACCTTGAGCCGCCCCAGGTTGCGCTTGTTGTGTACAAGACTTATTCTTCTTCTCGCCCTTCTTCTGCTGATTATGTTCGCATCCCGACTCATTCAGCAGTTCATTAACCTTCTTTTGGGTGTTCATCTCTCTTCCTCTGTGTTCTCCGCGCTACGCCAGTTCGCTCAAGTCGGGAAACCCTTTCGGCAGTCGCTCATGGGGGAAACCCCCAAGACCGCGCTACCTCACCACGCGACTGGCTCCTCTGTGGTTCGATAAAAATCCCATCTTCTCTGCTTGAGAAAAAACAGTTAACAATAATCACTTATATATTCACTAGACCTCTTTGCGTCTTTGCGCCTCTGCGTGAGACAAAAAAATATATATGCAAGAGGTCTACCGATTACTGTTAACTGTTAACTGATTACTGTCACAAAAACTTCCTGCAAAAATCTTCACTATACCTGACACACAATTCCCCATGTGCATCAGTAATTCATTTCTATAACATCGACTTTTACAAGAAACTTTAAAGTATGCTTGACTACCAATAACAAAAAACTTGCTTTCTGCTCCAAATACTCCTAAATTAATTGTGAAACTCTTTCTTTCCTCTCTTGGCGTACTTGGCGCACTTGGCGGTTCGTCAAAAAAGAATCCGTTCACAACTCACAAGGATTGCTATAACTTCCAGATAATAAGTAAATTAGCAAATATACCTTGTCACATCCTCACCACATTCATCAGCGAGGTAAGACAAAGCCCGAAAACGTAACCCAACAAACTCATCATAGAGAGGATTTAGCTTACACAAAGCCGGAATATGATAAGTCCGTCCAAATAAACTAATATTTCGCTCAAAAGGGCAACAGCAGGGAATAACCTGACAGATGAGATGAGCGAAGCGATTATTTTTAACATTAATTCCGTCCACAAAACGACGCAGAGGATTAAGTAGAGGAGACTTTTTATAGTTAGGTGGATGGTAATTAACGTGAGAATGAGCGTGATTGATGCTGTCCATGATAGAGAAAACGAATCAAGGGATAGGTAGGTTGAAAAAGTAAAAGGTAAAAAGTCAAAAGGCAAAAGAGTAAATTTCTTTGCCTTTTACCTTTTGACTTACTTAGCTGTTTTTAACAAACCAGCTTGTAGCAATTTCTAGCGAATCAAGTCGAAGGAGATATCGGTCTTACCAGTGATGTTGGTGCTGCGATCCATTTCATCCAACAGGGTGTTAACAACCCAGTTGAGGATATTTAGACCACCTTGGTAGCCAAGGGTAGCATAGCGGTGTAAGTGGTGGCGATCGAACAGAGGATAACCAATCCGCACCATTGGGATTTTGGTATCGCGCCACAGGTACTTACCGTAGGAGTTACCGATGAAGAAGTCTACAGGCTCAGTGAACAACAAAGAGCGTAAGTGCCACAAGTCTTTTTGAATCCAAACGGTAGCTTCTTTACCGAAGGGACTAGCAGCGAGAATAGCTTCCATTTCTTTCTTGAAAACTTCGTCGCCGTTGTTGCAGAGGATGTGTACAGGCTCTGCACCCATTTCTAACAAGAAGCTGGTGATAGAGATGATCAAATCAGGATCGCCATAGATAGCGAACTTCTTACCATGAATCCAAGCGTAGGAGTCTGTGATAGCATCAACTAAACGACCGCGATCAATTTCCAACTCTTCAGGAATCGCTTTACCAGTCAATTCAGCGATCGCAGTCAAGAACTCGTCAGTACCCTTAACACCGAAGGGACGCAGAACTTGTGTTTCTTGCTTCCACTGGGTTTTAATGTATTCGCGGGTCTTGGGAGTGGTGTAAGCTTGGAGAGCTACTGTTGCCTTAGCGTTGATAGAATCAGCAGCATCTTCCAGCTTGGTACCACCTGGGTACATATCGAATTCACCAGTGTTGGGTGAATCGAAGTAGTCGCTGCTGTCAGACAGAATGGTGTAGTCAACACCCATTGCATTCAACATCCGCTTAACTTCGCGGTTGTTACCAACGTATGTATCAAAACCAGGAATAATGTTGATTTTGCCATTGCTGGTAGCTTTTTTCTTGCCTTCTGTCAGGTTCAACAGAATTCCCTTCATCATGTTGTCGTAACCAGTGATGTGGGAACCTACGAAGCTAGGAGTGTGAGCAAAAGGTACTGGGAAATCTTGAGGAATAGAACCAGCATTCTTAGAGTTGGTGATGAACGCCCCTAAATCGTCACCTATTACTTCCGCCATACAGGTGGTGCAAACAGCAATCATCTTAGGCTTGTACAGTTGGTATGAAACTTGCATACCTTCAATCATGTTGTTCAAGCCACCGAATACTGCTGCGTCTTCTGTCATGGAAGAAGAAACTGCGGAGCAAGGCTCTTTATAGTGACGGCTGAGGTGTGTACGGAAGTAAGCCACACAACCTTGAGAACCTTGAACGAAGGGAAGAGTACCTTCAAAACCTAAAGCCGCGAACATTGCGCCTACAGGTTGACAACCTTTAGCGGGGTTAACGGTTAAAGCTTCACGAGCGAAGTTCTTTTCCCGGTAGTCCCAAGATTTTGTCCATTCAGAAACTCTTTCAACTTCTTCAGGAGGATGTGCGCCTTCAAAGTTCTTTCTCTTGTTTTCAAATAGCTCGGTGTATTCTGGCTGTTTGAATAGATCAACGTGGTCTACAATTCTTTCAGGATTCTGTGGCATTTGTCTATCTCTCTACGCTTGCTGGTTGGTGTAGTAATTGAAGTTTTGGGAGAGCCTGGGGACTTCGCTCCTCCCCTGGGGAGTCACGAGTGATGAATCATGAATAATGAATAAAAGTCTTCATCCAGCATTCAGCATTCACCATTCTTCCCTAGGTTCCTGGGGCGACAAACCCCAGGCTATCCGTTTGATTCTTGGGAATGAATTAAGCAGCAGCCTTAGCTTTAGTAGCAGCTTTCTTCCAAGGAGCGCCAATCAAGCTCCAAGTTGGGCTGTTGAGAGCTAAGTCCATATCACGAGCGAAGATAGCGAATCCGTCATAACCGTGATAAGGGCCGGAGTAATCCCAAGAGTGCATTTGACGGAAGGGAAGACCCATCTTTTGGAAGGCGTACTTCTCTTTAATACCGGAAGCGATTAAATCAGGCTTCTTAGCTTTAACGAATTCCTCGAATTCGTAGGCGGTAACGTCATCGTAAATGATGGTAGCGTTATCGATATAGTGGGTGGTACGTTTGTAGTCGTCGTTGTGAGCGAATTCGTAGCCTGTACCGACAACTTTGATACCCAAATCTTCAAAAGCGGGAACAACGTGGCGAGGACGTAGACCACCTACGTACAACATTACGGTGTTACCTTCCAAGCGAGGACGATACTTTTCAAGTACCGAATTCATCACTGGTGTGTACTTAGCGATGACTTTCTCAGCGTTTTCTTGAATCTTAGAGTCAAATTTAGCTGCAATTTCGCGTAAAGATGCAGCAATCTTGGTGGGGCCGAAGAAGTTGAATTCCATCCAAGGCATACCGTATTGTTCTTCCAAACTACGGCAGATGTAGTTCATAGAACGGTAGCAGTGGATCAGAACTAATTTAGCAGCAGGGCCTTGAATCAACTCGTTGAGTGTACCGTCACCAGACCACTGAGCAACAACACGCAAGCCCATTTCTTCTAATAACATCCGGCTTGCCCAAGCATCACCACCGATGTTGTAGTCACCGATTAATGCTACGTCGTAGGGGCTTGGCTCGAAGTCGATTGTGTTGTTTTTCTTAGCTTTGTCAAATTCAGGGAAAATCCAGTCACGGATAGCGTCGTTAGCGATGTGGTGGCCTAAAGACTGAGATACACCACGGAAACCTTCGCAACGTAGGGGTACAACTGGCTTACCAATTTGCTTAGAAGCTTTTTTAGCAACAGCTTCGATGTCATCCCCGATTAGACCGATGGGACATTCAGATTGAATGGAGATACCACGGCTGAGGGGGAAAAGAACTTCTAGTTCTTCGATGATTTTGGTGAGTTTTTTGTCACCACCGAATACGATGTCGCGTTCTTGGAAGTCGGAGGTGAAGTGCATAGTACCAAAAGAGTTGATACCTGTTACACCTACGTAGTAGTTACGACGACCAGACCAAGACCAGTAACCGCAACCTACTGGGCCGTGGCTGATGTGGATCATGTCCTTAATAGGCCCCCAAACCACACCTTTAGAACCTGCGTAAGCACAACCACGAGCGGTCATTACACCAGGAATGGATTTGATGTTAGACTTAACGCCGCAATCGGATTTGCTTTCTTCGTGGACGTTGAGGTGTTTTTCGCGTTTTTTGCGAGCTTTTTCGGGATAAGCTTGCAGAACTTCTTTAATTAGTTCCTTATTTTCATCTACAAGATTCTTGTTTTCTGGAGGTGTCATAGTCTGCCTCGGTAACAGTTAAAGATGGGGAAATCAGGGAAAAAAGGGAGAGGAGAAGAATGAAGGCTGAAGGCTAAAGCTGAATGAAGGGAATTTTCATACTTCACACTTCATACTTCATACTTTCCTTGACTCCTAATTAGGGAATTACTTACTTGGTAGCTTCTGCGGGCTTACCGATGATGTCTGCGTGCTTAGAATCGTCATCGAGAATACCGTATTCGATCAACAGTGCTTCTAGTTCATCCATCTCGATTGGTGTAGGAATGGTGAGCTTGTCGTTGTTGATGATCTTCTTAGCTAATGCACGGTATTCGTTACCTTGAATGCTGTCTGGTGCGTACTCGTTAACGGTCATCCGACGCAATTCAGCGTGTTGAACGATGTTGTCACGAGGTACGAAGTGAATCATTTGGGTGTTCAAACGTTCAGCCAAGTTTTCGATCAGTTCAGCTTCACGGTCAACTTTACGGCTGTTACAAATTAAACCACCTAAGCGTACACCACCGGAGTGAGCATATTTCAAAATACCACGAGCGATGTTGTTTGCAGCGTACATCGCCATCATTTCACCAGAGGTAACGATGTAGATTTCTTGTGCTTTACCTTCACGGGAAAGAGCAGTGATATGCTCTTAATAGCTTAAAATGTTCATTTTTAACAATGTTTGCTGTCATCAATGTCAATGATGGACAGTTTTTTTATTAGGGTAAATATAGGGTATGAACAGAACACAGGAAGCATTTGCCGATTTTCAACAAACAGCCATCACTGATGGAGGATATTTAGGCAGAATGCAAGCAGTCACAAATCAAGAAAATCACCTGGCGGAAAAATTGGCAATCGAGTTAAAGGCGGTCAATGCTAGACTAAAAGCTGCTAGGGTCAATGTTTCCGTCAGAAAATCTGGTAAAGCACTACAACTGAGAACTACCCTACCCATTAAACCAGGAGATATTGATAAGAACGGTATAGGAACAAAGCAATACGACATTTCTTTGGGTATTCCGTTTAATTTTGATGGATTAAATACTGCGGAAGAAGAAGCCCATGAGTTAGGAAAGCTAATAGCAAGAAAACAATTTCAATGGAATGATAAATACTTAGGCAAAACGCACAAAAAAACTATAGGAAAAACAATTGGTGATTTGATTGCAGATTTCGAGAATAATTATTTCCAAACTCGAAAACGTACTTTGAGAAGTGAAAATACATTTAATAGTTATCGCTATATTGCTCAAACGCATTTGCCCAAGGATAAACTAGCAAACAATGCCAATTTTATTGAAGCTGTAAACTGTTGTAATTCATCTGATAGTGTCAAAAATGAGTTAATTAAAGTTATTAGGGTTTTGTGTAAGTGTTCTGGTTTGGAAGTTCCAGAATTAAGTAATCTGAAAATAAAACCTAGTTCTACCCGCAAGCGTGATATACCTACTGATGCAGAAATAGAACAGGAATATCTCAAGTTTGAGAATTATGCCCTGAATCGTCCCAGTAAATTGCTGACAAGGGAAGATAGAAGTAATTGGAAGTTATGGCGTTGGGTATATGGAATGTTAGCTACCTATGGATTAAGACCTAGAGAAATTTTTCTCAATCCTGATTTAGATTGGTGGTTATCATCAGATAATACAATGAATACTTGGCGTGTGAATGAAGAATGTAAAACAGGGGAAAGGGAAGCTTTACCTTTATATCCCCGTTGGGTGGAGATTTTTAATTTAAAAACAGATACAGAAGCAATTGAGTTACTAAAAGCGAAGATTATAGATAAAATTTCCAGTAAACAAATCAATTCTGCTCGGCATGGTACAGATAGATGGTTTAGATTTGTCGGTATTCCTTTTCAACCCTATGATTTACGCCATGCTTGGGCAATTCGGGCGCATTTAATGGGAATACCAATTAAAGCTGCTGCTGATAATTTGGGTCATTCTGTGAATATGCACACATCCATTTATCAAAAATGGTTCAGTTTGGAAAATCGCAAGGTTGCTATTGAAGAGGCGATTAAGAAAAAGTCTAAGGTGCAAGAATTACAAGATATGGTGATTGAACTTCATCAGGAAAATGAGAAATTGAGATTAGAAAATGAGAAATTGCGGTTACAAATAGAAAATCAAGAGTTAATACGGATAATAAATTAAATATGTATCGGGCAAGCCAAGTTCCGATATAATTGTTGGTAACGGGGTTAATTTTTTATGGCAAATATCCAAAGGAATAAATCAAATAAATTTAAGATAAGGAATTTTATTAATTATGCCTTATAGTCAATTTACTAATATTAGTAAGGTTAAAGAAGCTTTTGGGCTAAAAACACAGGAAGGCGGACGTTTTATTCCTGAAATCGATAAAATCGAGGTATCGACTACGTTAAAGGCGTATCTGGAAGAAAGTATACCACTTGCTTCTTCTGCTAGTGAAAAAGCACGTTCAGAAGGTATTATTTATCCAATATTGTTAGAAGTAAGAAGGATATTAAATCGGCAAATTAGCTTATTTTCGGGTGAAGATTTTACAGTTGATGAATCAGTTGGACTTAATGGAATGTGTGATTTTTTATTAAGTCGTTCCACTGAAGTATTAGAAATAGAAGCACCTGTACTTGTACTTGTTGAAGCAAAAAAGGCTGATTTAAGAACTGGGTTTGGACAATGTATTGCAGAGATGGTGGCTGCACAAAGATTTAATGCAGCAAAAAATCGTTCAATTGCGACTATTTATGGTTCGATTAGCAGTGGTACACAGTGGCGATTTCTCAAGCTAGAAAATGATTTAGTAACTATCGATTTGCTAGATTATCCCCTCCCACCAGTGGAAGAGATTGTGGGTATGTTAGTTTGGATGCTGCAAAATGGATGATAGATGTTAGCTTAATAAAAATCTGTAACCTGAACTGAATCTATGACCATACAAATTAGTATTGAACTGCCAAATGATGTGTTTTCTGCTCTCCGCAGTAACCCAGAAACTTTTGTTCAGGAAATGCGTTTAGCTGCGGCTGTCAAATGGTATGAGGTTGGGATGCTTTCTCAATCTAAAGCTGCGGAAATTGCTGGAGTGAGTCGCCATCAGTTTCTAGAAGCATTGCATCGCTATAATGTTTCACCTTTCCAAGTAACTCCCGAAGAATTAGCCGAGGAGTTAGAGCGTGACTAGACGATGGGTTGTAAATTCTTCGCCATTGATTGTACTTACTAAGATTAATCAGGTTCATCTGCTGTTTGAACTCTGCGATGAAGTTATTATTCCTAGTGGTGTGGTTCGGGAAATCTGCGTTGCACCAGATAATGACCCGGCAAAACTCTGGATTTTGAATGAAGGATCTGGCTATGTTCGAGATGTAGAACAAATTGAACCCATGATTGCAGCATGGGATCTTGGTTTGGGAGAAAGTCAAGTTCTTACCTGGATACATAACAACCCAGGCTATGAAGCAATTTTAGACGATCGCGCTGCAAAAATAGCCGCACTTGCTTTAGGGATGCTGACCAGGGGAACTTTAGGTGTGATTTTACTAGCGAAACAAAAAGGTAGGGTAGAAGCTGCTAGACCAATTTTTGAACAACTGATTCAGGTGGGATTCAGAGTGAGTACACAAGTTTTAGAGTCAGCACTTAGGCTCGTAGGTGAGTAGTGCGATCGCTTTCCATCCTAGTTGATTTTTCCTCTTATCTAATTTTTTCGCCACAATCAGATGTATTTCTTGTCCATCCTTCAACTGACTAGCTAACTCAGGTGAAACAAAAGCATCTCCAACAAAACCAAATCCATTTGGATGTAACCGCAAAACGCCAACCACAAGAGAAATATTTTCTGTTTGGCGAAAAGAAACTGCAAATATTTGGTACGGATTAATGCGATCGCGGTGTCTTGCACATATCATTTCTATAGACATTCCAGGTTTCATAGTTTGTATAACCGGAAAATCAGTGTATGTGAGTGTAAATTGCTTTTGTGGATTTAAGTAAATAAAAGCTTTTCCTTCGTGATGGTGATCAACAATTCCATAGATACGCTCTAACTGATCAAAATGAATACCTGACTGACGTTTTTCCATCAAAACTACAGTTCGATGTTCATCAGTTTCATCAACGGTTACTGTGACTGGCTCACCGATTTCAAGATTTACGTTATTGAGCAACCCTCGTGCTGGACTGGCTAATTCTTGAGAACATCTGTTAGATAATAACCCAAATTTGGCCATTTGCTTACCACTTTGGGTTGTAAATATACCAAGGAAGTTAGCACTATAACGTGGACAATTTACCCAAATTACTTTCTCTGCATCAGCAGCTAAGTCTAATAAAACTTCTTTTGCAGAGATAATAACTTTTGCCTGTGAGTACCAATCAGCCTCTAATAACTCACGCAGCGACTGAGGAATTTTCCATTGGTTCTGATTACGAGTAGTAAAAGCTTGATCAGCAGCCCATTTTGCTAAGGATATTTTACCTTCATGAGCAGCAAGTCGGCTGAGATCCTCAAAGACACCAACACCAAAATTCAAATCATTACAAGTTAAGCAAGCTTTTGCATAAAGAGCCAAGGCTAGTGAGGTATCAGAATTTTCTACAACCTTACCCAACGCACGCCAAGCCCAAAATTCATTACGTTTTACTTGAATAAATGATAGCAAAAGAGTTTTAGCTTCTTCTAATCGACCTAACTGTTTCAGTAATAAAGCTTTATGATAGTGCAACCATTCAGGCTTTTGAACTTCTGCTTGCAAAAGTGCATTATTGATTAGTAAGATGGAAAACTCTTGCAGATCAGAATCTCCTTTCCAACCTTGAGCAATTTTTCCTGTTTCCCTTGCTGCTTTTTCAATCAAAGGTTCAAATATCTTATCGCTTTGCTTTTCTACACGGTAGTCTTCTATCCTGAAACTTTCAATCCCAGCCCACTGCATAAACTTGGGAAAAAATTCTAGCTCCTTTGGAAACCTAATAGTTTGAGCCAATAAAAGACTAAAAAGAAGATCAGGTCGAGATAGTTTGAGAGCCGCATACTTTCTGAGAATTTGCCTAATCTCTTCACTGTGCTTTTCACTAATGGTTGTTTTAGGTTGATGTGCTAAATTAACTATATTTTTGATTTTTTCATAAAGAACCCAGCCAATACTATTACGTAATTTTTCATCTTCTGGATATTCTTTCAGTAGCTCATATCCTCTTGAATAAGCTTCTTCTAAACACCCTTCTTTTCTTAAAGCTGTAACTTCTTGATATGGTTGCATGACTAAATTTCCAAGGCTATACGAACCGCTTCCATAATTTCATTGTTTGAATATTTCAATGGAGATAACCTTGTTATAAATCCATCTCCATCATAGGTAATTTTTAATTTTAGATTACTATTTTTTGAAGTTAAGTAATAAATCTCTTCATAATTATTATGCTCTATTGCTTGAATTAAAATTTTATATTTATCTAATTTATTCTGGATTAATTTATATATATCTTGTTGAATTTTAGTAGCACATACAATTTCCGATGAAATAAAATTACGTACTTTCTCGGCAAAATCAGGAGGATCAGACTTTATTGTTTCGGCTCTACTGATTTGATATTTTCCATTATAATAAAAGCGTATTGAGCAATATGCTGTGACGTTTTCTGCCTCAAAACTATAAATTTCCTGGTAATTGTGATGATTGTAAGATGTGATTTTGATACCTTGAGCATCTAACTTCTTTTTGATATACCAATAAAAATTTCTCAACGCTACTTCTGGAATATCAAACTCTATAATATTCTCTATACCTATTTCAGCATTAGGATCAAACTCTATAAAATTACAGGGATAAATAGAATCAATCTTGCTATTACTAGCATCCCATATTGCTCTGTCAAAAGGTGTTATTGAGGGAATATTTGATAAAATTAGTTTATCATTGGCTATAGAAAACAAAGTATAAACCCAACGAAAATAAGTCTCATTTGTTTTTCCTTGATTAGTATCCATATTTGCAATTACAGTCCTAAATTTCTGCCCTTGCGCTCGATTAACTGTTAGTGCATATCCAAATCTCAACTGTGCTGCGTTCAAGTAAGGATCACCTCGCAAAAAATTAGCTAAAGCAACTGACTCTTCATAGTCTGATTCTTCTATGTTTGTTGTTTCTAAATTCTGCAACTGCTTAAACCTTGTCTTTGCAGAAATGTAAAGTGCTAAAAGAGTATCTTTATCTATTTCAGGTTTTTCAGCGTATAAATAGTCTTTTAAGCACAGAAACTCTATCTCTTGATTATTATGAAGTAAGCGTACTCGAAGATGAATAAAGTTAACTTTAATTGGCTCATCTCTCCCTTTGAGGGGTTGTATTAATGGCTGAATATCTTCTTTAATTTTTATAACTTCTGCGAAAGAATCATTTGGAACATAAATTGAACTATCTGGAATATCATCATTTTTCACAAAAAAACTATTATGGATATTAACGATGTCTCCACAGGCTATATTATGATCCCTTTGAAAAAATTTTTGCCGAATCCAATTATTAATTTCGTTTACTTTTACATGAGAGTAAGCTAAAAACTTAGTGGAGTTTGATTCTTGGTCAAACAAAGACGTTACTAATTTATACTTCTCCTCTTTTTCTTTTGGTGATGCTAGACACTGTAAATTATCTGTCATTATATGAAGATAATTAAAATTTTTATCTCTTATGCTACTTGCGACTTCTAAAGAATTTTTAATAAGCAAACTATTCTGATTTTCAGGAGCAATATACTCAAGATAAACTGTTTTGACTGGACAACCAGTAATAGCGGTTACACGTTCAGAACATAAAGCTGATTCATCAATTTTACCCCGTGTGATTTGAAATGGATCACCAATGAAAATAATTTGTCTATTTGAATTATTGAGGTCAAGAAAATTACATAAATCCGTAAGAAGTTGTCCACTACCATAACGCCTAAGATTAGCTTCAAAATTTGCGTCAGAAATTAAATGACTATCACCAATAATATACAAATGTCTGTCATTATTTCGATTTTCAATTAATTCATAAATAATTTTATCTTGTTTGATTTTAGGATTTCCTGAATAAATACAAGTATAAATACTCTCTGCTTCTGAAACAGGATACTGGGAAGCTATACGACGGTTTGGTGCTAAAAGTGAATAATTTCTCCCTTGCCTTAAGGCTTGATGAGCAATAACTTTGAAGAATGCTTCTAATCCAGTTCCAATCATTCCACTCAGAATTAAAATTTTTTCTGAGGATTCCAAAAATTTGTTAATTTGTGACAGAGGAGATTGGAGATATTCTGGTAATTCTATCTCTGGAATATTATCGTCTTTAAACTGAGGGGTAACAGCTTTATAACCTCTTCCTATTGGGATATACTCAGGAATGCTAAAAAATGACACTATTGTTTCTAAATCGTGATGAGTCAGATCAATTTCACGACTAGTGATTTGTGCCATTCGTTCCGTCACATGATCAATATCAACTATATGAAACCAGGGGGAGATTGTACCTGGTAACTGTAATTCATCAAAAATGATAGGTTTATGAAATAATGCTAACCCAGATATATGTCCAAAATTTGGTTGTCTACCGGATGGTAAGTTAAGTCTTCCTTTCAGAAAATCAAGCAATGCAAACTTATTATGTCTAATCTGCAAATAGGGATTTTCTTTATTCCCTCCTTTAATTTCCACATTATCTGCAAACCATTTTCCATTTTCAGAAAAATGGATATTTCCTCCATAGTCTTTAAAGTCGATGACGGTAATACTTTTCCTTTTCAAAATAGCCGCATCTATTTCAGAACCATTACAGTAAAAGTTTCCCAGTAGGATTAACAGTTCTTCTGAATCAGCCCAGTTTTGTTTTAATTCTTTCAGCAACGCATCAAAGATACGGTTTTCATGCGTTGTCTCAAAAGGTTGTGTGCGATAAGTACGGATAACCATTTATAAAAGCAAGTTTTCGGGAAAACACTAATAGCCTAAGTATTATACAAGTATAACTTCTATTGTAATAACTCATGCGTAAGTTATACAGATTGTGTAACTTATTCATCAAAAATCATGTATTACTATTGACGTAAGGGATAATATAGGGTAGACAAAAGAATATAATCAGACAAATAACTAGTTTATTAAACTTTTTCCAGGGAAAAAATAGGGCGGGAAAAATCAAAGTTATAACTCAATTGCATCATCAACAACTTTAGCAAACACAGCTTTACCTTCACGGATAGGCATAGCGAAACCACCACATACAACGTCACCTAATACGTCGTAGGAAACGAAGTCTAGGTCTTGGTAAGCGCCGTTTTCTTCTAAGAAGTTAATGGCGGTGATGATACCACGACCAGCGCAACCTACACCGGGTTCTGGACCACCAGACTCTACGCAACGAACACCACGGAAACCGGTGAGCATTACTTCTTCGAGTTCGAGGTCTTCTACTGCGCCGCGTTCAGCAGCCAAGTGTAACACGGTGGTTTGAGCTTTGGCATGGAGCATCAAACGGGTGGAGTCTGCTTTAGGGTCGCATCCTACGATCATGATGCGTTGACCCATTTCTGCCATAGCTGCCAGGGTGTTTTGGGAGGTGGTAGATTTACCGATACCGCCTTTACCATAGAAAGCTATCTGTCTGATTCTTTCGTCAGTCATGGTTCTCTTTTCCTACAATTGGTTGGTTAGTGGGTCTTTGTTTTTGTTTGAGAATCTCACGCCTGTTGAGCTATGGCTGTGAGTGGTTGTAGAACGCCGCCGGTGGCGATCGCTCTACCGAAAATCGCGTTAGCATAATGTACATTCGGTTGGTTATGAAGTTGTGAAAGTTCTTTTGGTTGTCATTTGTCCTTCGTTATTCGTCATTTGTATTTCCCTAATGACCAATGACTAATGACAAATGACCATTGATTTAGACTGCTTCTACTACAATGTCTTTGCTGATGCGATCGCGCAGTCTGGACTCAATCGCTATCTTTAAGGTGGCGGTGCTGCTGGGACAAGAACCGCAAGCACCTTTGAGGATGACTTTAACAGTGTTTCCTTCGATGTCGTACAGTTCTACATCTCCGCCGTCTGCAATCAGGACGGGTCTAACTTCTTCGTCGAGAACTTTTTGAATTAAGGCAATCTTTTGAACGTTTGTTAGTGGTCTTGTGGCTGTGGCTATTTGACCTAATTTAAGAATTTCTGGAGCTTTTATGCCGTTAATGCTGTTTTTACTGGCTGTGGCGACTTCCTGCTCTACATCTTTAATAATATCATCAATTTTTGTTAAACAGGAACCGCATCCGCCACCAGCTTTGACATAATTTGTTACCTGCTCCGCAGTCGTAAGGTTATTTTCTTTCACTACGCGGCGAATTTTTGTATCAGTGATACCAAAGCAGGAGCAAATTAAAACGCCTTCATCATCGTCATCATGGGCAGCCAAAGGAATGCCACGATAATTATAAATTGCGGCTTCTAGGGCTTCTTGACCCATAACTGAGCAGTGCATTTTGGCTTCAGGTAAGCCACCAAGGTAATTGGCAATATCTTTATTAGATACCTTCAAGGCTTCATCTAAAGTCAAACCCTTAACCATTTCGGTCAATGCACTCGAAGAAGCGATCGCACTGGTACAGCCAAAGGTTTGGAAACGTGCATCCAGAATCTTATCAGATTCTACTTCTACTTTCAGGTGGAGTCTTAAAGCATCACCGCAGGCGATACTTCCTACTTCTCCCGTTGCAACCTTAACTCCAGGTTCACCCGTTTCTTCGATGACTCCCTGATTCTTGGGATCGTAAAACAGTTCTAATACTTTATCTGTGTAGTCCCACATATTTTAAGTGCTGAGTGCTGAGTGCTGAGTTGGGTAGGGGAGTGGGGAGTAGTGAGTGGGGAGTGGTGAAAATATATTTGATTTCCCAACTCTCGTTAGGGGGTGATGAGTAGTAAATTCTTTACCCAACTCCCTATTCCCAACTCCCTACTCCCTATTTACTTACCGATGTGCCAGTGTTTGTTCTTGAGATTGCAGCCAACCTGCGTCGTCGTTTTTGAATGGCGACAGAGCGCGGAGACGTTCTACAATTTCGGGCATGACTTCAATGACGCGATCGATTTCAGCGTCGGTGGTGTAGCGACAAAGGCTGAAGCGAATGGAACCATGCAAAGTAGTGTATGGTAAACCCATTGCCCGGAGAACGTGGGATGGTTCTAGTGAACCGGAGGTGCAAGCGGAACCAGATGAGGCACAGATATTGTGTTTATTTAACAAAAGTAGGATTGCTTCACCTTCGATATATTTAAAACCGATGTTGGTGGTGTTGGGCAATCTATTTTTGATATCGCCGTTAACTTCACAATCAGGGATTTTAGCGAGGAGAGTTTGTTCCAGGCGATCGCGCAACTTTCTTTCTCTCGCAGTTGCTTCTTCTAAATGCAGCAATTCCAACTCGGCTGCTTTCCCTAAACCAACGATACCAGGAACATTCTCTGTACCCGCGCGGCGACCGCGTTCTTGGTGTCCACCAATCAACAGGGGACGGAATCTCACGCCTCGGCGCACATACAACGCGCCAATACCTTTGGGTGCGTGAATCTTATGACCAGACATAGTTAACATATCTACTGTACTGGTCTTCATGTTCAGGGGAATCTTACCCACTGCTTGCACTGCATCGACGTGGAACAGTGCGCCGCGTTCTTTGACGCGCAATCCAATCTGCTCAATCGGGAAAATCGTACCTGTTTCGTTGTTAGCATACATGATGCTCACCAAGGCGGTATTCCCAGTCAGAGAGGCTTCTAGTTCATCTAGATCCAACTGTCCCTGACTATTCACCGAAAGATAAGTAACACTATAACCTTGGGTTTCTAATTGTTTGCAGACATTCAGCACCGCCGGATGTTCTACTTGGGTGGTGATGATGTGGCGCTTTTCGGGCTGGGCTAACAAAGCGGCGCGAATGGCTGCGTTATCTCCCTCGGTTCCACAACTGGTAAAAACAATTTCTGATTCATCTGCACCTAAGAGGGCGGCTAGTTGTTCCCTGGCTGTTTTCACTGCTTTAGCCAGTTGACCGCCAAAGGTGTGCATACTTGAGGGGTTGGCATAATATTCGGTTAAATAAGGCATCATTGCCTCTAAAACCTGTGGGTCTACCTTAGTAGTCGCATTATTATCTAGATAAATGACGCTCATTATTTATACCCCTAGGATTTCACCCTGATGCTTTTGCATTTGTTCAGAGAACTTCTGAGAATAACAGTCAAACCAACGTTCCCAATAATCTTGTTTTTTTGTTAACTTCCCGACGACACGGTTATATTTAGCAAACCAGCTTTCCCAATAATCGTTTGTTTCTTTAACGCAACCATCACAGGTGGGGCAACCAGCTTTGCATTGAGGTACTGTGTGAATAGTACCAACACAGTCTGTGCATAGTTCAGAATCAATCCAGTGGCGTGAGCCTTCTACTTTAATTGCGCCGGTGGGGCATACAGACTCACAGAGATTGCAGGAAATACATTGGCTGGTAATCTTATAAGCCATGATTATTCTCCTTGCGAATGAGGGGAGTGGGGAGTGGTGAGTAGGGAGTGGGGAGTGGGTAGTGGTGAGTGGGGAGTGGTCAGGGAAAATTCCCTATTGCCTGTTCCCTACTCCCTATTCCCTATTCCCGATTCCCTAATTCTTTGACGTACTGTTCGTAAAACTCTAAAGCAACTTTCTCGATTACGTCGTAAGCTTCAACGGTCTGTATGCCAGCTGCGTGCAATTTTTCTTTGGGACAGTTGCCAATTTTAGAAACCAATACTGCTTTACAATCTGCAATTGTCTTCATGATATTCTCTGCGGTGGCGGCTTCACCGTATCCACCTTGACAATATTGATCAATTTTGCGGTGACTGATAAAGCGGACTTCGTGGCCGTCAACTTCGTAAACTTGGAATTCTTTGACATGGCCGAAGTGTTGGTTCACTAAGCCGCCGCCTTTGGTGGCGACTGCAACTAAGATTTTAGGATTGTTGGCTGTTTGCTGTGTGCCAGCTTTTGCCTTTTCTTTGGCTGCTTTAATTTCTTCTCTAAATTTCTCAATACCTTCGTGAACTTCTTGGCGCTTGCTGAAGTCGTACTCTGGTGTCATTTCCAAGAAATTTTCTTTGGTGAATTCTTGGCTGCGGTCTTCACCTAACAAACCAATGGCATCTGCACGACATTGACGGCAGTGGCGCATCATTTTCATGTTGCCGGCGCATTGGTCTTGAACGGTTTTGAGTTCTGTTTGTGTGGGGCCGCGTTGACCTGTTAAGCCGAAGTGTGTGCCGTGTTCTGGTGCAGAAATCAAAGGCATGATGTTGTGCAGGAATGCACCATGTTCACGAATGGCTTTGTTGACTTCTACTAAGTGTTGGTCGTTGATTCCGGGAATCATCACGGAATTGACTTTGCACAGAATGTCGGCTTCTCTGAGAGCTTGTAAGCCTTCTAACTGCTTTTCGAGCAGGATTCTAGCTCCTTCAATGCCTCTGTAACGCTTGCGCTTATAGTGAACCCAAGAGTAAATCTGTGCGCCGATTTCTGGGTCGATGGTATTTAGGGTGATAGTAACGTGATCTATATTTAGTTGTTTAATGCGATCGATGTATTCAGTTAACATCAAACCGTTGGTTGATAAGCACAGTTTGATATCTGGTGCTTTGTCTGCAACCAACTCAAAGGTGCGGAAGGTTTTTTCGGGGTTGGCGAGGGGGTCGCCAGGGCCAGCAATTCCTAAAACTGTCATTTGAGGAATTTTGCCAGCAATTACTAATGCTTTGTGGGCTGCTTCTTCGGGTGTGAGTAATTCGCTGACTACACCAGGACGGCTTTCGTTGGCGCAGTCATATTTGCGGTTGCAATAGTTGCATTGAATGTTGCAAGCAGGTGCAACTGCAACGTGCATTCTGGCGTAATGGTGGTGAGCTTCTTCGCTGTAGCAGGGATGTTTAGCAATACGCTCTTGGAGCTTTTCGTCCATTTCCACGGTGGCGCTGCTTTTGCTGTCGCATCCGCAACCACCAGATTTTGCTTGGGTTGGTGTCGATTCAGTAACGGAGGAGCCTGTAACCTGTGGTGTCATTGAATTTCGCAAATGTCGGTGGACTAAGCTGCCACTGTGGGAGATGCAGTTGCTATTTGATTTGCCTTAGTAGAATGGAAGTCACGACTCTCACACTGCCCGCAGGAGTGCATCCTTTGGTTGTAGCAAAGCGACTTGGTGGGCAACTTTGCTGATGATGGCAGGCTATGAATCCTTGTGTTCCGGCTGGTGTGTGTCAACTTTTCGGTTTTGGGTAGAGTTGGTGTGGAAAGCCGTGACTTCAATTCACCGAGGCATGGTGCTATCTCATCCCTCCACTCACTTTTGGCTCTCTGTTTTGCTTTGAGCTTTAAGTGATTGGCGATATATGATTTATAGCAGCCGTTGTTGAGCAGGGCTGGTGGTTATTTTTGGATAGAATTTATTGGATTTATTAGATTTGTACTCAAATCTGGAAACCTTGATATTGAGCTATCAAAAAATTTATATATTTTATTTTTGGGTAGGGGTTCTAGTATTTTTAGGTCAGGGTTCTTGTATTTTTAGAGTGGGGTTTAGGATTTCTTTGTACTCAGCTATAACCCAATCTCAGCAAAGTTTTGAGGCAATTTGCTGCTGATTTCGGGATACAAAAAGTTGTACTCAACTGTCCCTTAAATCCTGCTCAAAACCGCGACGGGTAAAGGATTTAGGGGGAAAAACTGGAGTAGATTTGTTGGTACTACTCCAGATACGTGCGAAATTCAATTCTGTATACAACATATCATTTTTTTTTAGAGAAAAATGTAATTCATATTTTCTTAAGTTTTATCAGTTTAATGAAATTAAATCGCACTGAAAAGTATGATATTGTTGGGTTTTGCGGTTCTTGTCCGAGTCAAAATTAATGAATATCAGTTGCAAAAATTAATTTTTTTATATAAAAAGTAAAATATTTTGATATGCAAATAGAAGCATATTTAACAGATAGCATAAAAAGTTAATTACGGCACAAACTGGGGGCGATCGCTACAAATTCCCACACATCACCAGAACTTACGCACAAAGATTATCTGTGGAGATTGGGTGTAAGGGTGAAAGGGTTTGGGGGGTAAGGATTTTGAATCAGTACACCCTTATACCCCTGAACCCCTACACCCTCGCCAAAACCCTTGATTTTTCGTTTTGATGCGTAAGTCCTAATCGCAATAGAGGCTAGTTTTCTACGCTTTCCAAAAAATCATGATAATATGGTTGTTTTATTTTTACCTTTGTTTAAGGTAATACATTTATCTACGTAATATTTCTGATATAAATTTATGCAGAAGAAAGCACTTATTTGTGGTGTTTCAGGTCAAGATGGGGCTTATTTAGCAGAGTTACTCTTAAATCAGGGATACATTGTCTGTGGAACTTCACGAGACGCGCAGATGTCCTCGTTTAGTAATTTAGTGCGTTTGGGTATCCGTGATCAAATTAAATTGGCTTCGGTGGCGTTGACTGATTTTCGTAGTGTTTTGCAGGTTTTGACAAAAATTCAGCCTGATGAAGTTTATAACTTAGCGGGACAAAGTTCTGTGGGTTTGTCTTTTGAACAACCAGTGGAAACGTTAGAGAGTATTGCTACTGGGACTTTGAATTTATTAGAAGCGATTCGTTTTATTGGTGCGCCGATTAAACTTTATAATGCTGGTTCTAGTGAATGCTTTGGAAATACGGGTGAACAGCCAGCCGATGAAGATACACCATTTCGGCCGCGCAGTCCTTATGGTGTGGCTAAGGCTACGGCTTTTTGGGAAGTGGCTAATTACAGAGAAGCTTATGGTTTGTTTGCTTGTTCTGGTATTTTATACAACCATGAGTCACCGTTAAGACCAGAAAGATTTGTCACGCAGAAAATTATTTCTGCGGCTTGTCGTATTGCTAAAGGCGAGCAGAATCACCTTTATTTAGGTAATATATCTGTTCAACGTGACTGGGGTTGGGCTCCTGAGTATGTTGAGGCGATGTATTTAATGTTGCAACAAGATGAGCCAGATGATTATGTAATTGCAACTGGCGAAACATCAAAACTAGAAGATTTTGTTGCAGAGGCTTTTGCTTGTTTAGGGTTAGATTGGCAGGAATATGTGACTACTGATGGTAGTTTATTAAGACCTACAGATATTGTAATTGGCAGAGGCAACCCAGCCAGGGCTAAAGAAAAGTTAGGATGGCAAGCACAATACACAATGAAAGATGTAGTGCGAATGATGATAGAAGATAAGCAAAAAGATTATTTGTAATTTCAAGTTGCAATGTCTCAATTTTGTAGAGATGTTGTATGCAATGTCTCTACAACGATTCATTATACTGGTGCTGATGCGATCGCCCTTGAAAAATCCCTAGTACAACAAGGCAAAAGGAAAAAGGCAAAAGGAAAAAGAAAGAATAACGATACTACAAGCCTTGTAGCAATTTCTTATAGTCTGTTTATTTACGCCGACCTGTACTAGTCATCTTGCTGCTCACCAATATCCATCATCTCTCCCTTGTCCCCCTTGTCTCCCTTCCCTTGTCTACCTTGTCTACCTTGTCCCCCTTCCCTTGTCCATATAACGGGACGGGGTTAAATCATCCTAAACTCGGAAATGGCGGCTGAGGCTGGTGTATATACTCGTAATTAAAATCTCTGCGGATGCGGGTATTATGCTTGATTGGTTAGTTATCTGGGGAGTTGCTCAAGGTGCGGGTTTGATTGTTAAACCAATTTTAGAAGACTTAGCCAAAGATGCGGCAAAAGATTGGGCTAAGGATATATTAAAAGGCATTCCTGGGAAGGTTTTTGAGAAACTGAAGAAGGAAGATATTGATATTGCTGCGGGTAAGGCGTTGAAAGAGTTTTTACAATTGATGCAGCAGCAGTTAAAGGTGCGGTGTAAACTGCCGGAAGGTGAAATTAAAGAATATACCGGAGATATTAAGAAATTTATTAGTGATAAATCTGTCAAAGAAATTCTTGGTAAAGCTTTTGATATTAGCTGCGAAGATTTAAACTCTCGAATTTTAGAAGATAGTTGGCAAAGGCTACAACTCAAAGCTTTACCAGCTAAATTTAACTGGGAATTATTAACTGAACAGTATTTTATACAAGTCCAAGAATTGCTTGAAAAATCGAAAGAGTTACATTCTATTTTAGAATTACAAAAATTATCGAGTATTGAAACTCATACTAAAGAGATTGCTGGTGTTGTTGCCGATTTTGATTTAAATAAATATCAAGAAGCCATCCGAGAATGCTACGGTAATTTGAAGTTAGATAGTTTAGATACAACAGGTTACGCCTATAACGAACTGAAGTTATGGCGCATGTTTATTGCTCAAAATGTGCGGGAGGTGCATCAAGTTTTACCGCAAGTACATGAACTGCCAAAAGAACATTTAAAACGACTGCGGGAAAGTGACCAACTTGAGGCGGAAATTGCAGCCGAAGAATTAGAAAATCACAAACGGGTTTATTTAGAGCAACCAATACGTTCTGTATTAGATGTTGTGAATGAAAAACAGACTTATAAATATATTGTGGTTTTGGGTGATCCTGGTTCGGGTAAGTCTACATTATTGCAGTATTTAGCTTTGAATTGGGCAAATTCACCACTAGATAATGTTATTTTATTACCCATTCCGTTACTGATTGAGTTACGCACTTATATGCGGCGGCGTGAAGATCAAGAATGTCATAACTTTCTTGAATTTTTTCATAAATGTAGCGGTGTAATGACTCATCTAAATCAACATCAACTGCATGAACAGCTAAAAGCTGGTAACGCTGTGGTGATGTTTGATGGTTTAGATGAAGTATTTGACCCTGGTAAGCGGGAAGATGTGATTACTGATATTCATCGATTTACTAATGACTATCCTAATGTGCAGGTAATTGTCACTTCTCGCGTAATTGGTTATAAACCGCAAAGATTACGCGATGCAGAGTTTCGTCACTTTATGCTGCAAGATTTAGACTCAGAACAAATTCAAGAATTTATTCACCGTTGGCATGAGTTAACTTTTAGTGATGAAGCAGATAAACTGAGAAAACGGGAAAGATTACACAGAGGAATTGAAGCTTCTAAAGCTATTACTGAACTAGCGGGAAATCCTCTGCTGTTAACGATGATGGCAATTCTGAATCGGAATCAGGAATTACCTAGAGATAGAGCAACACTTTATGAGCAAGCATCGCGGGTATTACTGCATCAGTGGGATGTGGAACGTGCTTTAGTAGAAGATCATCGACTAGACAATAAAACCATTGATTATAAAGATAAACAGGCAATGTTACGTCAAGTTGCCTATAGTATGCAAACCAGTGATAAAGGTTTGGCAGGTAATTTGATTAGCGCCAGTCAATTAGAAAATATTTTGGCTACATATTTAAGAAATTTAGAAATTAATCAACCCAGACAAGCCGCAAGGGTAATGATTAATCAACTGCGGACTCGTAACTTTATGTTATGTTTCTTGGGGGCTGATTATTATGCCTTTGTACATCGAACTTTTTTAGAATATTTCTGTGCTTGGGAGTTTGTTTGGCAGTTTAAAGAAACGCAAACGCTGACTATTGAACAACTCAAGCAAGAAGTTTTTGGTAAACACTGGCATGATGAAACTTGGCATGAGGTTTTGCTGTTAATTGCTGGGATGATTGAGGCAAAATTTGTGGGAGAAGTAATTAAATATTTAATGGTACAAGATGGTGAAACAGAAAAGTTTCTCAATCTCTTTTTAGCAGCTAAATGCCTAGCAGAAGTAAGAAACCGTTCCACAATTGAATCAACAGCTAATAAGTTATTCAAAAAACTGGAAAGTTTAACTAAATATGACCTTTGGTACTATTACCAACCTTATGAAGATGAAGCTACGCTAGTTCGAGGAATTCGCACTCAAGCAGTTGTGGCGATCGCAACTACTTGGATAAAATCTCCTCAAACTCTCTCCTGGCTCAAAGACCGTGCCAACAATGATGATAATTGGGCTGTGCGACAAGCAGCAGTGCAAGAATTAGCCCGTGGTTACAAAGATGACCCCGACACTCTCTCCTGGCTCAAAGACCGTGCCAACAATGATGATAATTGGGCTGTGCGACAAGCAGCAGTGCAAGAATTAGCCCGTGGTTACAAAGATGACCCCGACACTCTCTCCTGGCTCAAAGACCGCGCCAACAATGATGATAATTGGGCTGTGCGACAAGCAGCAGTGCAAGAATTAGCCCGTGGTTACAAAGATGACCCTGACACTCTCACCATCCTCAAAGACCGCGCCAACAATGATGATGATAACGATGTGCGACAAGCAGCAGTGCAAGAATTAGCCCGTGGTTACAAAGATGACCCTGACACTCTCTCCTGGCTCAAAGACCGCGCCAATAATGATGATGATTCGCCTGTGCGATATGCAGCAGTGCAAGAATTAGCCCGTGGTTACAAAGATGACCCTGACACTCTCTCCTGGCTCAAAGACCGCGCCAACAATGATGATAATTGGGCTGTGCGACGAGCAGCAGTGCAAGAATTAGCCCGTGGTTACAAAGATGACCCTGACACTCTCACCATCCTCAAACACCGCGCCAATAATGATGATGATAACGATGTGCGACAAGCAGCAGTGCAAGAATTAGCCCGTGGTTACAAAGATGACCCTGACACTCTCACCATCCTCAAACACCGCGCCAATAATGATGATAATGGGGATGTGCGATATGCAGCAGTGCAAGAATTAGCCCGTGGTTACAAAGATGACCCTGACACTCTCTCCTGGCTCAAAGACCGCGCCACCAATGATGATAATTGGGATGTGCGACGAGCAGCAGTGCAAGAATTAGCCCGTGGTTACAAAGATGACCCTGACACTCTCACCATCCTCAAACACCGCGCCAATAATGATGATAATTGGGATGTGCGACGAGCAGCAGTGCAAGAATTGAGCAAATATTTCAAAAATCGACCTGAGCTGTTTGACATCTACTACAATTGCGCTGTCAATGACCCCTTTCAGCGAGAAGATAGTTTTGAAAGCAACCCGCGCCAAACTGCACTAGAGATAATTATCAAACAATTTCCCCAGTATCCCCAGATTTTACCACTATTGCGCGACAGAGCCGAAAATGACTCAGATGAGAAGGTGCGGGAGTACGCTGAGAAACAGTTGAAACGGTGGCAAGGGTGAACATAAACTGAGGTTATGCCCAAGAAAATTAGAGAACTCAAAAGCTTATTGCTAAAAGCTGGGTTTATATTATGTCTGCCACATTACTTACGATATGTCATTGCGAGTGCAGCGAAGTGGAGCGAAGCAATCGCCAAGACCCTGCGATTACTTCACTTCGCTATCGCTCCGTTCGTAATGACAAGCATTTAACCGGACATGATATTACTTATAAACCTGCAAAGGGTAGTCACAGTAAATGGATACATCCGCTATTGCTTCAAGCTATCATCATCGCTGGTAAAGATGGTAGCGATGCCAAAGCTTATTTAGAAAAACAAGTTAATGAAGCACTTGCAGAATTAGAGAAAATGGAAAAAGCGGAGGAGACAGAAGAATGAAATACACAATTATTATTCAATGGTCAGATGAAGACCTATGTTATGTAGTTTCGTTGCCTGAATTTACTAATGTCATGCAGCCTTGTACACACGGAGATACTTATGAGGAAGCTTTAAAAAATGCTCAGGAAGTTTTAGAAATGCTAATTGAATCAGCTTTGGAAGATGGTGAAACTTTGCCAGAGCCGCAAACTTTGGGCAAGTCTTTAAAGGTAGCATAATAAAATTAAACAGGTCATACCAATTCAATGTGAAGTAGCACATATCTCGATCCCCCTAAATCCCCCTTAAAAAGAGGGACTTGAAGAAAATTCCCCTCTTTTTAAGGCTACAGTGTATGCACAAGTCGAAAATTTGCTCGATGAAAACACATCCCGCCTTGAACTAAAGTTCCAGGCTCATAGCTAAAGTCCACTCAAGTGGACTGAAATGAACTTTTACTTGAGTTCTCTGAAGAGGACTTGCACTGTGAGACTCGGAATAGATTTACTCAACCCGGATGTGTGTACATCATAGGTGTAAACGGGATGGAACTTTGATTGAATCGTGATTTTTAGATTTGCCACTCATCACTCTGTTAAAAACCTACTTTTGTGAAACCACCCTTACCCCCTCAATTTTATACATCAATCCCAGTTGTGTATATTTTTATGACAATAAACTGGGCTGGTTAAGTATAAATGTGTTAGCTACATCGAAATATATAGCAGTAGCCAAATTAGTTTGGACATCGGTAAATTAAATTAAAGTCACAAATTTGTAACGCTGTAACCTATTATCTGTCTGCGGCGGAATAGTTTAAAAAAGCTAAACAAAGCATGAAGAATGGGAAAAGTCAAGATAAAGTAAAACACAGTATAGATTCGGATACGTAAATCACACATTTTTCAAAGAACCTTGACACCAGATGTATAATTAGCGCGTCTCCTCTTGGATCAAAAAATCACATTGAGGACTGGCCGCTTGCTGTTTTCTGTACCTGGGATTAGGAGCTTATGGGGCAACAACAAAAACAAGATAGTGCGATCGTCAACCTGGTATTATCGTTAGCTTTAGCTACATCTCCGATGGCAGCGACTTGGCTTGTGTCGGCACCAGTGTTGGCGCAATCGGCCACTGACACTCCCTCATTTTCACTGCCAAAAACAGTGGAGAATGGATCTACGGTGCGTGTTGATGGCTCTAGTACTTTGGCGCTGGTAAATCAAAACATGAAGGCCAGTTTTGAGAAACAGTTTGCTGGTACAAAGGTAGAAGTAGCCAACAACGGTACAGAAGCGGCGATTAAAGCTGTATTGGAAGGACAAGCCGATATTGCGTCCATTGGGCGTGGTTTAACTCCTGAAGAAAAAGCCCAAGGTTTAGAGCAAGTGCGGTTACACCGCGAAAAAATTGCCATTATTGTCGGTGAAGAAAATCCCTTTAAAGGCAGTTTGACTGATAGACAATTTGCCAGGATTTTCCGGGGTAAAAGCATTACTGATTGGTCACAGTTGGGCGGGCGAGCAGGTAAAATTCGGGTAATTGACCGTCCCGATAGTAGTGATACACGTCAAGCACTTAATAATTACCCAGTTTTTAAAGCCGCAAAATTCGCTACAGGAGATACGGCTACTAAATTAACGGAAGATAACACCGCCGAAATTGTCAAACAACTGGGTAAAGATGGTATTAGTTATGCCAGAGTGAATCAAATCAGTCAGTTACCTGGGGTGCGGGTACTGCAATTACATCAAGCTTTACCTAATGATCCGAAATATCCTTTTTCTCAACCTTTAGTTTACGTTTATAAAAAGAATCCTAACCCGGCTGTCGCAGGTTTTCTCGGCTTTGCTTTAGCAAAACCAGGAAAACAAGCAATAGAAACAGCGAGAATGGAAGAAGCAGAAGCGATCGCTCAGGGTGAATCTCCTAGCCTGCTGTTGGCTGTCAATGCCCAATCTACACCAGCCGCCACACCGCAAACTAGTACTGTGCCGTTTACCACACCAGCCGCGATCGCCACGACAGCCCCCACAGCAGCAGCCACAGGGGAACCGCAACCATTAGCTTCTACTGCCCCAGCCGCTATCGGTGAACAACCACAGCCTGCTAATGCTCCAGCCGCAACAGATGAACAGCAAACCCCTGCACCCGCCGCAAATAATCCCATCACTCAAGGACAAATACCACTGTGGTGGTTAGTCCTACCCATAGCGGTAATTGCAGGTTTGTTGTTGTGGATGATTAGAACCAGTCCCTCAAGTCCCCCAGAAGCAGAAGACACACCACCCCCAACCCCGCAACCACCTACACCAGATATTGCCGCAGCCACTGAACCAACAGTAATTAGCGAACCTCCAGAAGTTCCCCCCACTAATTGGGCTAACGGGAATGGGTATCACAATGGTGCGAAAGTTTTGGAAGGTACGATCGCAGCTTCCGCCACAGATGCGGCTTTAGCTGTGGGTACAGGGGCGGCGCTCGGTTCTCTGATTGTCAACAAAGACTCCAACAATCATCACAGCCCAGATAATCATGATGATCTCAGCATCTCACCTTGGGATATGGAAGCACCAGCCGCAGTTGTGAATACTGCCTATCCGCCGATTTTAGATAGGTCAACCACTGTCAATTCTGAATCATCCAGCATATCTGACGAGCCAGAAGCAACGGTCGAATCAACTCCAGAACCATTAGAAATTAGTCCGACGGAAACAGAAATCAATGCAACTATCGACTTGCCAGAATTTTCTGACAACTTGACGGATGACAATGATTGGGATTTTGACCTCACAGAAAATCTGCCCACAACAGACTCGCAACTAGACCCAGAAATCGAGAAATTGAATTTCGTCGCCGATGCCGCAGAACCTGAGCCAGAAGAAACAGAGGAGTTAATTGTGACTAATTCAGAAAGCTTACCAGGTGCAGGGATAGGCAGTTGGTCGGGGATAAATCCACCAGCCGCAACACCACAAACACCAGCCATTACCACAACGGAAATTTTAGCGATCGCTGATCCTTATAGTAAAGTGGTTCTCATCCCCAAAACCCATGATTTAGCCGAGGTGAGTTGGGAAATTTCCCCCACTGCCCAACAAATGCTGCAAAATGCGGGTCAATCCCAATTTGTTTTGCGGTTGTATGATGTCACCAATATTGATATGAGTTATCAGCAGCCCCACTTGGTGCAGCAATATGAATGTGATATCCACACCTCTGGCGGCTCGGTAGCGATTCCTGAAACTGAGCGTGATTATATAGCAGCCATTGGCTATGGCAACGTAGATGATCGCTGGGTGACATTAGCTCATTCTGATATTGCCCGGATTTTTGGTAGTCCTCATGTCACAAATCAAGCCGCCAATGTGGTGTTAGTTGATGAAACCAGCAGCGTGAGTTTGATACCGCGCACACACCAGTTAGCTGATGTTTCTTGGCACATTTCCGACACCAGCAAACAAATGTTGCAAAATGGCGGTATTTTCCAATTAGCGGTGCGGCTGTATGATGTCACCAATATTGATATGAGCTATCAGCAGCCACAATTGGTACAGCAATCGGAATTTGACTTTGCCACATCCGAAACCTCTGTGGGTATTCCCATAGCTGATCATGATTACATTGCAGAAATTGGCTATTCTATTGTTGGCGATCGCTGGGTGAGTATTACACGTTCTTCAATTGTCCGCGTCTTCAGCCCTCTGTTTACCGAAGATGCACATCCCGCAGTTAAAGAACAGTCATCTCCCTCACCCATCGACAACAGTAGTATTACCCTGACTCCACGCACTCCTAAATGGGCTTATGCAGCTTGGGAACTTTCCGAAACCCGCAAACAAATACTGCAAGATGCTGGCATTTTACAATTAGCACTGCGGCTTTATGATGCAACTGATTTGGATATGAGTTATCAGCCACCGCAATTAATTCAGCAGTATGAATGCGAAGAAATCACCCATGACCGCTATGTGGCAATTCCCACCAGCGATCGCGATTATCTCATCGAACTTGGCTATGCTACAGAAACCGAAGGTTGGGTGACAATTGCCCGTTCGTCTGCGGTTCGCATCTTCAGCCGTCCCCAACGCGATTTCTGGTTTGTCGCCGATGCCGAGTTAATTATTCACGGTGCAACTGAACCTAATGCCACTGTGAATATTGCCGGAAATCCTATCGCCCTCAAACCCGATGGCACATTTCACTTGCGTGTTCCCTTCTCCGAGAACTTGATTGACTACATCATGACGGCAGTGGCGGCTGATGGCGAAAAATCCAAGACAATTCACAAAAAGTTCTCCCAAGAACTGCCAGAAGCGTAGTTGTTGATTCCAGAAAATCAGGAACAGTCAATTATGTCTGTTCCTGATTCCGAGAAATATACTCTCAGAATAGACGGGATTGATCATCCATGATTTATTGATTGTGATGGGAGAATTTTGAAATATTTAATACTTAATACGGAACTTTCATCTTGAGGTAGATACTGTGGTGAAAACTATTGTTTAAAATTTCCTATGGAGAATGATTTTACTTTAGGAAATTGCTTTGATTAATCATCTGCACAACCGCTTTCGAGATTTCAAGAAAAGAAAAGTTGAACCAGGACAACTACAACAGCTTGTAGAAGAATTTTTTGCAGAATCTACCCCCAACACCACATATTTGATTTTAATTATTGGTTCTTGTGCGATCGCTACATTTGGTTTACTCTCTAACAGCACGGCTGTAATTATTGGAGCAATGATTATTGCCCCTTTAATGTTGCCAATTCGCGGTTTAGCTTTTGGCGCATTAGTGGGCAATGTCAACTTATTTCGTCAAGGTACAATAGCCGTTTTATGTGGCACATTATTAGCTCTTTTAATTTCCTACAGTATAGGTTTGCTAGTTAATTTACCTAATTTTGGCAGTGAAGTCCTATCTCGCTCTAAACCTACCTTACTAGATTTAGGAATTGCTGTGGCAGCAGGTGGTATTAGTGGTTACGCTAAGGTAAATTCAAAAATCTCGGCGAGTGTGGCAGGTACAGCAATAGCTGTGGCTCTGATGCCTCCAATTTGTGTTATCGGTTTAGGTCTAGCAAAATCTGACTGGGCGTTAAGTTTAGGCGCAACTTTACTTTACCTCACCAATCTTTTAGGCATTAGTCTTGCCTGTATGCTGACATTCTTCGTCACTGGCTATTCGCCTTTTCATCACGCCCGAAAAGTACTGTTATGGGCATTAGCTTTAACAGGGATTTTACTAATACCTTTAACCGTGAGCTTTAGCGAATTATTTAGACAAGCACAACTCGAAACTTCTTTGAAAAAAGCTTTATTAAATCGTACCGTAACTTTTCAGCGTTTGGAACTGCTAACAACTGATACTAATTGGCTTGCTAATCCGCCTGAAGTTCGCTTGAGTGTGCGTGCTAAAGAACCTGTAACATCTAAACAAGTGCATCTTTTAGAAGAATTTATTAAAAAAGAAATGGGTCAAGTATTCAGGTTGGTTTTTGAAGTCAGTCAAGTCACAGAAGTTAGGGGAGAAACGCCTAATTTGTATAATAAAATGCCAAAATTTAAAGAAGAATCCAGAAGTCAGAATTCAGGAGTCAGAATCAATTAGTGGCGGATCTAAATCTACCCCTAAATCCAAGATTTAATGGTAGTACTAAACCCACTGATTCATCCGCCGGCGATGTACTGAGCTTGCTGAAGTGTCGTACAGAATTCCTTCTGAATTCTGGCTCCTGATTCCTGAATGCTATTTCGATAAAACTTATTTTTCATCCTATTTATAGACTACAAAACCAACTACAGAAGGAGTTAATTAACCAAAGTTTTTCTTATTATTAGCATTGCTGATCATTAAGCAAGTGTCATGAATGCAGATATATCTGCCCTCTGGAACAAAATCCAGGGAATGATTAACGGATTTATTGTTTTGCTGCCGAATCTCGTGCTGGCATTGATTGTATTTACAATCTTCTTTTTTGTGGCTAGAGCCATTAAGAGACTAGTTAAACGCTTAACCCGCGATCGCCACCAAGCTCGAAATTTAGGACTAGTACTAGGACGGTTAGCCCAGGGTACAACACTGCTACTAGGGCTATTTATTGCTTTGTCAATTGTCATTCCGACATTCCGCGCCGGAGATTTAGTGCAACTGCTAGGGATTAGTGGTGTGGCAATTGGCTTTGCGTTTCGAGATATTCTGCAAAATTTTTTGGCAGGTATTCTGATTTTATTGACAGAGCCATTCCGCATTGATGACCAAATAGTTTTTAAAGATTTTGAAGGAACTGTAGAAAATATTGAAACACGAGCCACAACACTTAAAACTTATGATGGTCGCCGCATTGTAATTCCCAATTCAGAATTATTCACTAACTCAGTCACGGTGAACACTGCCTTTGAAAGTCGGCGGCTCCAGTATGATGTCGGTATTGGCTACGGTGATGATATTGACCAAGCCAAGGAGTTAATGCTTCAAGCCCTACATAGTGTGGCAGAAGTACTGCAAGACCCTGCACCCGATGTCCTTGTCATGGAACTTGCTGAAAGTACTGTCAATATCCGCGTTCGTTGGTGGGTAAAACCGCCGCGACGTGCAGATGACCTCGCCTCACGGGACAAGGTACTGTCAGCAATTAAGAAAACTTTAGTCGCAAACGGCATTGATTTACCCTTTCCCACACAACAAATTTTGTTTCACGACCAAACAGAAGAAACCGATGGGAACCGCTCTCGTCAGCGAGAAGGCTGGCCGGCTGGCAGAGGCGAAGTACCAAAACCGCGCCGCATCAGCGATTCACTTCAAATGCTTACTCAAATGCAGCCCCAGAGAAATGATCATAATAACGGCAAAGTTTAGTGGTAAATGTTCTCTTAAATTGGAATATCCTTATGACATTAGATTCGGCTACAGGCGAAGTTTTAATTGCAGAACAACTCAAGCAATTTCTTTTAGTACTTTCTGTCTCTTTAGGTGTAGCAACACTACCACAAATTTTTAGTTGGTTACGCCGCATTCCTTATACATTGCTACTCGTCATAGTCGGGTTAGGATTAGCATTTGTAAATGTGCGATTAGTCAGCCTTTCTCCAGCATTGATTTTGGTAATTTTCTTGCCACCATTGCTGTTTGAAGCTGCTTGGAATTTAAAATGGTCAGACTTAAAACGAGATTTATTACCTATTTGTTTGTATGCAGTGATTGGGGTAATAATTTCGATTGCTGGAGTCGCATTTGGTTTGAATCAATTTGCAGGAATTGAGTTGAGTATTGCGCTATTGGTGGGAGCTAGTCTATCAGCAACAGATCCAGTTTCAGTAACGGCTTTGTTTCGAGAACTGGGAGCAGGTAAACGCCTAAAAACCCTGATGGAAGGGGAAAGTTTATTTAATGATGGGATGGCGGTTGTAGCTTTTGGTTTATTGGTAGCTCTGCCACTGGGTGATACTAAACTAGATTTACAATCTGCTGTATTAGAATTTTTTCAGGTTGTAGGTATTGGGATTGGCGTTGGCGGATTAACGGGATTTGGTATTTCTTACCTCACACAACGTTTTGATTTACCATTAGTAGAACAGTCGCTCACTTTAGTTTCTGCCTACAGCACTTACTTAATTACAGAACATTTGGGTGGTTCTGGGGTAATTGGTGTAGTCACTACAGCTTTGATTTTAGGTAACTTTGGTTCGCGCATTGGGATGAATCCACGTACACGCATTATTGTCACAGAATTTTGGGAATTTTTGGCTTTTTTTGTGAATTCAATTGTCTTTTTGTTAATTGGTGATCAGGTTCACTTTCTCGTTTTAGGAGATAACCTCAAAACTATTGCAGTCACAATTGCTGCAATGACTTTAGCTAGAGCTGTATCTATTTATGTTTTGAGTAGTATTAGTAATTGGGTAGCTAAATCAGAAATTCCTTTAGCTGAACAAGCTGTGTTGACTTGGGGTGGACTTCGTGGTTCGGTTTCTATTGCCTTGGCTTTGAGTGTACCAGCTATACTGCCGCAAAGAGAAGAAATTATTGCCACAGTATTTGGCGTAGTTTTATTTACTTTATTAGTACAGGGTTTAACTACCCAAGCATTATTAGAAAAATTACAACTTTTAGGTTCGCAACCATTACGCCAACAATATATGGAAGCAATTGCGCGTCAAGTGGCCCTCCAGCGATCGCTAGAATATTTAGAGACAGCACAAAAGCGTCCTGGTATTAGCCTAGAGTTTTATCATTATCAAAAAACGCTACTCAAAGGAGAGATTAATTTCTTACAAGAAAAAATTGATAAATTGTTGGATGAATATCCAAATTTACAAGAGTTTACTGCTGAAGAACTGCGAGGAGAACTGTTAGCTATTGAAGCAGAAACCTACGCTGAGTTTGTGCGTGCAGGGAAGTTGAATAAAGAACTGTCACCTTTTTTGCAAACAAATCATAACAGTGATCATCAAGAACAGTGATTTTGGGTAACTTCCAAATAAATATGTTCTAAACGTACAGGCTGACGCGCGATCGCTTCAATATTTATCCCGGCGAATCGGTCAAGAATTTCTTTTAATTCCAGTGTTTCTGGTAGCCAAAAAGCCAACTCATTACCGTAATATTTAGGTGTAAAATTATATTCCTGGGCGCGGGCGATCGCTTGTTCCTTTTCAGCAGTTTGTAATACTAAAACTTCGGCGGCTGGAATTAATTTACGTAACTCGGTTAAACTGCCCTCAGCCAAAATTTGCCCATCTTTGAGAATCCCAATTTTATGACAAAGGCGCTCGGCTTCATCTAATAAATGCGTCGTCAATAAAATGGTAATTCCCTGATTACTCAACTGTCGAATTAACTCCCAAATCTCGTATCTTGATTCAATATCTAATCCGGTAGTTGGCTCATCCAAAATTAAAAACTTTGGTTGATGAACCAAAGCAACAGCAATATTCAATCGTCGTTGCATCCCACCACTGAGAGTTTCTACAGGATTTTTTGCCCTATCCCATAACCTTACCGCCGTCAGCGTTGTTTGTATTTGTTCCTGGCAAGTTCTTTTATCTAATCCATAAATATCAGCAAAAAACTTTAAATTTTCCTCACAAGTCAAAGTTTTATACAGTAAATTTTCTTGTGGTGCAACACCAATAATTTTTTTTGTCGCCTCTGAAATTGGCTGATGATTAATTGTAATATCACCACTATCAGCCTTGAGTAAATTACAAATAATATTAATCGTGGTTGTCTTACCAGCGCCATTCGCACCAAGTAAGCCATAAATTTCTCCTGCTGCTATGTGCAGGTTTAAACTTTGAATAACTTTTCTTTGAGAATAAGATTTATTTAGGTTTCTAATAGTTAGCATATTTTAAATTTTGGATTATGTAGTAAACCTAGTTAATGGTTAATATATTTGCTCAATGTCTCATAGCATCAAACATTACAGCATATTTCATCTGGATGAGGTAAATTTTTCTAGCCTCTAGCCTCTCTCCCCTTGAAAGGTGTACTGCACAAACTTAAAAACGCTATATGTTCTCATTGATTTACAATTTGGAACAACAGCAGAACAGATTCGGTCAGAGAAAATCAGTATGACACTTGCGCTAGGGATGATTGAAGTTTATGGAGTTCCCGCCGCCGTAGAAGCGGCAGATGCTATGTGTAAAGCTGCTTGTATTACTTTTGTTGGTTACGAAAATACTGATTTAGGCAGAATAACCGTACTGATTCGGGGAGAAGTTGGGGAAGTTAACGTTGCAGTCGTCTCAGGACTAGCCGCAATATCTCGCGTCAATGGTGGTGAGGTGCTTTCTTTTCATATTATTCCTCGTCCTCACGACAATCTCGAATACGTTTTACCTATTCATCTTTCAGCAAATATAGAAAATTTCAATGCAGATATTCGGTTTCCTCCACCCTTGTCAGCGTAAACGTGCTAACAATCACAACCAACTACTTTTCACACAACCGCAAAAAAATAAAATATATTAAGATTATTTAAGTAAGATAATTACTTACTTAGCGACAAAACCAAAAAACGCCCGATAGCACCGTGAATTAAAACCATAACAAAATTCAGATGTATTGATATGAATTTAACATCAGCAGTTAAGAAAGGTAGGATTAATTCTGCGTTTAAGCAACTCATGTCTGTACATTGGATCATGTCTGCCTGTTATTTAGTTTTATTTATAACTGGTTCAGGTATGGCGCGTTTATCCCGTGGAACTTTATTCAGATCAGAACTATATGATTTTCATAAATCAATCGGAGCTTTGGTAGTAGCTTTGCTAACTTGGCGGATTTTAGTGTTGTTGCAGGTATGGTGGCGAAAATACACTAAAAATTTGCCAAGATTTACGCCTGAATGGACACGTAAATTTATACTCCATACTCTGCTTTATCTCTTGATGTTTGCAGTTCCAGTTAGTGGGTTCTTTTTTTCCAACTCTTATAAAA
Source organism: Aulosira sp. FACHB-615 (assembly GCF_014698045.1). Lineage (GTDB taxonomy): Bacteria > Cyanobacteriota > Cyanobacteriia > Cyanobacteriales > Nostocaceae > Nostoc_B. Next base: position 140,044 of record NZ_JACJSE010000007.1, on the reverse strand, counting down.
GTAACAATGTCAATTTTTTTTTGTTGACTTTACCAGATTTTTTCCCACAAAACTCTAGTTTAGTAGACTTAGGTCGAAGCGTTCATTTTTGGATAGCCTATACATTTTTAGCTTTGATTCTTCTGCACATACTACAACAATGGAAAGTTGTCAAAGCAAACTGGCGGAGGTTTAAAGGCTTTTTGATGACGAGAAAACTGAATAAAATTCCTAATTAGAAATGAGCTATAGCCTTTCCTAGTCTGCTGAGGTACAAATTTATCTGCGTTCATCTGCGGTTAATTATTCTTGCTTGTACTTCACTAGAATAAGAAACACTATAACAATACTGGACTTACGCAACTAGTACAATCGCAGGTGCATCTGCCGCTTCTACGGCGGCAGATGCTATATGTAAGCTTAAATGTGCTAATAATCACAACCAGTTACTTTTCAAACAACCTCCAAAAAAAATAAAATATCAATTTCAGTCAAGGAATATATCAGTTTGTATATATTAGTTACAAAAACATTGGTTATTTACTGATTTTGGGATTAATAGAGCCATCAACCTTGTTGCTTCTACTGAATTATGCAGTATCCTTTGGAACTTACATTTAAATTTTGGGCATTAGCACCACAAATTTCTATTGTTAACGCTCAGGGTAATTTAGTTTTCTACGTTAAACAGAAACTTTTTAAGCTCAAAGAAGCGATAACAATTTTTGCTGATGCTGAACAAACTAACCCTCAATACTACATCAAAGCCGATCGCATTATTGATTTCTCGGCTCGTTATGAATTTAGCGACACTAACGGTACAAATATCGGTGCGGTCAAACGTCGCGGTTTAAAATCTATTTGGCGGGCGCGGTATGACATTTTTGATGGCGAAAATACTTATTTAACTATCCAAGAAAAAAATCCTTGGGTGAAGGTTGCGGATGCTTTATTTGCCGAAATTCCCGTTGTGGGTATGTTTACTGGTTTTGTGTTCAACCCTGTCTATTTGGTGAGTCGGGCGGATGGTACGGTGGTGATGCGGTTGGAGAAAATTCCGACTTTCTTGTCGCGGAAATTTATTATTAAAGCTGTTGATCAAATTAGCGATCGCGAAGAACAACAGATTTTGTTAAGTTTAATTATGATGCTGCTATTAGAGAAAAATCGTGGCTAATTTCTCCAGGCAAAATATTTTATAGGACTGACGCATAAAAACTAAAAATCAATGATTGGGGAGAGGGTGTGTGTATCTAAAACCCTCACACCCCATACCCTTTCACCCAGTCTTCACAGAAAATCTTTATACGTAAGCCCGATTTTATTTTGCCTGACTTAATTGCTAATAATTAGCCAATTAATTTTTGCCAAGTATTTGGCCCAACAATTCCATCAGCAGTTAAACCATTTTGCTGCTGATATTTTTTAATTGCTGCTTCTGTTTGTGGCCCGTAAATCCCATCAGCTTCTACACCTACACGATATTGTAAGTATCTCACAACTGTTCCACCAGCATGGTTGGGGCGGATAATGCGTTTAGCCAAAATCAAATTAATTGCATTCCATGTAGATGTGTTAGCAACACCTGATGCGGCTATTCCGACAATTTTTTGAAAGTTTTCTACAGCAGAACTCGTGATTTCGCCCAGTACATTATCTTCTACCAAGGGCTTACCATTTTTATCGGTAATTTTTAATCGGTTTAAGGCTTTTTGCAATCTTAGGGTTGTTGTATCAACATTCTGTTCTTCATCTGGTACTGGCGGAACTGGAGTAGTTGGAACTTGACCTGTTAAACCTTTGACAATAGCGTTAGCCATTGTTTCTGAATTAAACAGATTAATATCTTTTTGCGAATCAATAAAGCAACATTCAACTAAAATCGCCGGCATATTTGTATTGCGGATGACAAATAAGTGAGAACCACTTTTAACACCACGATTAAAAAAACCTAGTTTGATAATTTCATCTAATACAGATTTTGCTATTCTTCTACTTGTTTCACTACCTGCAAAAACTTCTGTACCGTTGGCTTGACCGTTAAAGGCATTAAAATGTATGGATACAAAAAGTTCAACTCGATTAGCATTAGCTTTATTGACTCTTTGTGAAAGTGAGTCTTTCACCGAAGATGTCGGACGGTCTGGTCTGCATGGTATCACTTCATGACCTAATGCTTTGAGTTTTTCTATAACTTTATTGCCTACTTCCAGTGTTAAATTATCTTCTATTCTGATGCCTCTAGCACCTGTATCTGGTGGAGAGTTATGGCCGATATCAATTCCAAATTTCATGCGCTGTTCCTTGTTTTTATTTGATACTAACTTAATGCTTGAAAGCTGAAAAGTTTACTTGCAAGCAATCTATATTTTTCTAAATATACTATTTATAATAAAATTCTACTTATGCCATTTTTATTTTAACAAACACTAATTGTTATTTACTTTATTTATTAACATAAACAGAATTATAATTATTTATTTATTTTTTAACGAGATAAAAATATACCCCTCCATTTCACATCAATAATATAGTGTAGTCAGGCTTATCCATTTGATTTGAGAATGTTTGTGAATTAAACCTCCGCATCTGGTTGTAGCAAAACAAGTTAAGAATAGCATGTGATCCAGGCTGGTTTTGCAGATGTTTAAGTTCACGTCATAACTCAAATCATGGGGATTATCTTAGGTTATGCCACATGAACGGCAAAAATTAGCAAATAATTAATGATTGTGTGCTGACGAAGGTGCGATCGCCGCTAAAATGCCTACTAACAGTTGTTGTGCTAACGCTTGTTATAGACATGACTTACAGCATCTCAATCGGTGAGAGTAGATTCAATACGGTTTGGTTAACAAATGTATCTGTTGAGGTGAGCAGGGGGGCGGAGGAGCTTCAGGTGCAGGGGAGAGCGTACCTTCGTTCCCCCTTTCACCCCTGCACCCTTGCTTGCCTACACAAGTAAGTTTCTTATCCGAACCGTATTGAGAGTAGATTTAAGAGAAATTGCCCAAGATGAAATATTTTGCTCTGATATTGCTAGTGATACTCTCAAATTTCTACATTTTCCCCGCGTATGCTGCTGTCTGCCGTAATTACAATGGTCATCAGATTTGCATTCTCAGCATTAACCGCAGCGCCAAAAATTATTGGGAGTATCGGGCAGTTCTGAGTGTAGATGGCAAAAAAAGACCCCTGGAAGTATACAACTGCCGTCAAAAAGTCAAAATTGAGTCAGATGGGACTGTTGTACCATTGGAAAATCAAGACCCTGGACAGTTCATCTGTAAGTTTTTCAAAAAACCTTGACTTTTCTCGGAGTTATTTTTTCTGGGTGGCAAACACACAACCAATGATAAACACCGTAAACGCCACATAACCCAAGACAGTTACCCATTCTTCCCAGCTACCCAATGTATTGTTCATCCGTTGCTAAAACCAGACTCTCCATTTAAATCCTAAAGGCTGGGGTTGTTAGTTGTGCATGAATATTGTCCAAAATATAGGACTTATACCAATTCGCAATTCGCAAGTCGTAATTAAAAAATAAGGATTTATCCAAAATCCTTACACCCTATACCCTTACACCCTTTCACCCAGTTTCTACAGAGAAACTGTGTGCGTAAGTTCAAAATAGTTAGACAAATTCCCAAAAAATTTTTCCTCGGTTTCCGGAATTCATCTTGGTGTAGTGGTATTACCTATCAGTACAGCGATTTATACAGAAACTCTATATGTAAATTTGGGGAATATAGCCCCACTGCCTTTCTCAAAAGCCCGGCCATTATGGCTGGGCTTTTGAGTGTCAGACACTGGGTGTAGGGGTGTGAGGGTGTAAGAGTTTTTGCTTCCTTACACCCCTATAACCCTTCACCCTCCCTCAAACTCTTGATTTTGCTTATCACTGTGTCAATCTAAAAAGAATATCTCCCCTGGGAAACAAACAGACTGGTCTAGATTTTGAGTAGATTAGGAATAGACCATCCTAGAAAAAGTTATGAGTGCTGAAGATTTGGTGCTGGTTGTTGGTGCTACTGGTGGCGTTGGGCAGCTAGTTGTAGGAAAGCTGCTAAAGAAGAATGTCAAGGTGCGCGTCCTGACTCGCAATGCGGCAAAAGCCCAAAAGATGTTTGATAACAAAGTAGAAATTGCTGTTGGAGATATCCGGGAGGCTGACACATTGCCAGCAGCGATGCCGAATATTACTCACATTATCTGTTGTACTGGCACAACTGCTTTTCCTTCAACGAGATGGGACTTTGACCCTCAACCAAATTTTTTAGAATGGGGACAAATTTTTCTGGATGCTGAATATCGGGAAGCTAAGGCAAAAAATACGCCGGCGAAAGTGGATGCTGAGGGGGTGAGTAATTTGGTAGCGGCTGCACCTCGCAATTTGCAACGATTTGTGTTTGTGTCTTCTTGTGGTGTTTACCGCAAAGATAAATTTCCCTTTAGTGTGCTGAATGCTTTTGGTGTATTGGATGCTAAACAAAAAGGTGAAACTGCGATCGCTAATTCTGGTTTACCATACACTATCATTCGCCCCGGTCGTTTAATTGACGGGCCTTTCACTTCCTACGACTTGAATACTCTCCTCAAAGCCACCACTAATGGTAAGTTGGGTGTAGTTTTAGGTCAAGGCGACACCTTATCAGGAGATGCCAGCCGTATCGATGTTGCCGCCGCTTGTGTAGAATCAATTTCTGTACCATCTACCACTAATAAAGCTTTTGACATCATCAATCAAGGAACCAGACCTGCTGTAATTAATTGGGAAGCACTGTTTTCTCAGTTGTAGCCAAGTGCTGAGTGCTGTACACTTCGACTTCTCCTATCGGAGACGCTGCGCGAACGCTCAGTGTACGTCTGGAGGAGAAATGTAATTTCAATACTTTGAGAAATAGACATACCTTAAAAATGGGTGTATGGGTATGATTTTAGATAGATGCACCCCTGCACTCTTATACTCTTGATTTATTGTTGTTCTGCGTAATTCCTATAGGAAATAAGGAGTGGGGAGTGGCGGAAACACATAAATTATTTCATCACTGGCAACACACACTGCAATTTTTTGGCGTTGACCACGATAAAATAGCCACAACTTTTACTCAATTAGTTGACGCATATCATACCCCTGGGCGTTACTACCATACACTGCAACATATTGATAATGTGTTGCATAACATTCAAGCTTTGCAAGCTTATGCTCAACATTTGCCTGTTGTGCAGCTTGCAGCTTGGTTTCATGATGTAGTGTATGCTTCTCAAGCACCAGATAACGAAGCCAAAAGTGCTGAATATGCTGGACAGGTATTAACTTATCTGGCAATTCCCCAAAATCAAATTACAACTGTTCAGCGTCTCATTCTCAACACCAAACACCATAAAGCAGCTAATGACGATATTGATAGCCAAATTTTATTAGATGCTGATTTGGCAATTTTAGCTGCTGGCTCTGTTGATTATCAAAAATATGCTGATGCTATTCGTCAAGAATATGCTTGGGTAACAGAATCAGAATATATTCAAGGGCGCAAACAAGTCCTGGAAAAATTTCTGCAAAGACAGCGTATATATTTTACACCTCTAATGTTTGAGGTGGCTGAAGCATCTGCCAGAGCTAACTTGCAAGCAGAAATTTACAACCTTTCTAGTATTTAAGATTTCAGTACCGAGGTTGTCTTTTAAAAAAGGGTGAAAGGGTGTGAGGGTGAAAGGGTGTAAGGTTTTTGTTTCGCCATACTCTTCACAGTTGCTTGGTGCAGAATATAGCGGTTCTCGGTTAGATGAGGTACATTTCAACCCCACCCCCAACCCCTCCCCGCAAGCGGGGAGGGGAGCGTTTGCGTCAGCAAATGCGGGGTGGGGTTCCAACTACTGCTATATAGCAGCCCTAAATCATTTGTAAAATTTCTATATCTTTTTCTTCTTTCTTCCCTTTGCGTCCTTGGCACGGCAGTCGCTTCAAGCCGGGAAACCCGTCCAACGCGCTGCCTCGTTTTTGGCGGTTCGTTTCCATATCTATGTTTTTCACGACTAATTTAGGATTGCTATATAAAATATGGCATTTTGCTTGCGGAATGTACTGAAATTAAAAAGCAATATGGCATTTTATTTGCGGAATATACCAAAATTAGTAAACAATTCGGCAAAATGAGTTAGCAGTATGGCATTTTACTTGCGGAATACACCAAAAACAGTCAGTAATTTAACAAAATAAGTTAGCAGTATGGCATTTTACTTGCGGAATATACCAAAATCAGTAAACAGTTTGGCAAAATAAGTCAACAATCTGCCAAATTGCTTACTAAGATCCAATTTATTGGTTTTCTTTGTGTTGATTGGTAAACATCCTGGCAATATTGATAAGACGTACACTGAGCGAAACGTACACTGAGCGAAACGTACACTGAGCGAAACGTACACTTCGACTTCGCTCAGTGTACGTTACTCAGCACTTGTTTTGTGGTGTGGCTACCATTTGCATTCCGGCGGGTGAGGCTAAAGTTAAACCACGGCGCACGGGACGCACTGGGCGTTGATTTAGTAAAGAGACTTGGAACTGCGACAAAATTGTGGCGAGGGCAATTTTCATTTCATACTGAGCAAAGGCTAAACCAATACACCGACGATTTCCGCCACCAAAGGGTAAATATTCATAAGGGGAAAATTGTCTTTCTAAAAAGCGTTCTGGTTTGAATTGGTTTGGCTGTGGGTAAACTTCTGGGCGATGGTGAGCTAAATAAATACTAGGCAGAACTCTTGTACCTGCGGGTAATTTGTAGCCCATAATTTCAATTGGGTATTTTAGCACCCGAAAGAAAGCAGTGATTACAATTGGATATATCCGTAAGGTTTCTTGGCAAACGGCTGTTAAATAAGGCAATTTGGCAATATCACTTGGTTCTGGGTTAGTTCCCAAAGTAGACAATTCTTGGAGTAATTTTTCGCGGACTTTTGGTAAACGGTCAAGCCAATAAAAAGCCCAAGTTAATGCGGAAGCTGTGGTTTCATGTCCAGCAACCAACATTGTCATTAATTCATCGCGTAATTCGACATCTGACATTGGTTGACCATCATCATAACGTGCGGCAATCAGTAAACTGAGGATATCTTGGCGATTCTGCCCAGTTTCAGCCCGGCGTTCTTGAATGAGTGCATAAATGAGTTGATCAATTTGTTGGAGTTGGCGGACAATTTTTCCCCAAGGACTCCATGCGCCCCAGTCTTGTTGCAGAAACCGAAAGAAGAAAGCACTAGACATCAAAGGGGAACTCATAATGTCTAAGGTAGAAGTGAGTAATGGGCGGAGTTGTTGAAACATCGGCCCTTCATCCACACCAAATACCACCCGCAAAATAACGCGCAAGGTAATTTCTTGCATAGAAGTGCGGATATTAAAGGGTTTACCTATCACCCATTCATGGCTAACTTCTTGGGTGATTTCGCGGATAGTTTGACCGTAAGCCCGCATTCGCTCACCATGAAAAGGCGGTGTGAGTAATTGGCGTTGGCGTTGGTGGCGATCGCCATCGAGTAATATCAAGGAATGATCACCAAGCAAAAATCTTAAAATTTGATTACCTCTGCCAGCCTCAAAATAACTTGCATCAGTAGTAAAAATCTGCTCTAGTGCTTGGGGATGACTAAAATAAACAAGTTGATTCTCCCCATTTCCCCAAACTGTAAAGTTATCACCGTAAACCTTGGCAAAATCTTCGACATAATCTATCGGTCGAAAGATAAACTTAATCATTCGCAGCCAATACGGTATTCTTGGCCCATCAGGCAAGCTGTTAATTACTGTCATAAAATCTCGTCAGAATTTATCATGACTATTTTTATTTTGGCGATTTTTCCCTGTGCTGCGGGTCACACAAAGCGGTATATTTTTGTATGGCGGGATAGAAAGCCATAGCAATTTGCAAAAAATGCGACACCTAAAGCCATCTCCAATCCAAAATCTCAAATCGTAGAAGCAGTGCCAAAAATCGTCGCTATCCTCAACGGTAAAGGAGGAGTCGGCAAAACGACTACCTCAATCAATTTAGCTGCACAATTTTCTAAACGAAAAACAGTGCTGCTGGTAGATGCAGATATTCAAGGTTCTGCTAGTTGGTGGTTTGGACGCAATGATCAAGGAATGGGATTTGATTTATCGCAAGAAACAGATCCACAGCTATTAGGCCATTTACGTAAAATAAAAGGTTACGATTTAGTAGTGGTGGATACGCCTCCAGCTTTGCACTCTGAAGCATTGGCAACAGTAGTAGCGATCGCAGATTATATACTTTTACCTACACCCCCATCCGCAATGGATTTAGCTGTTTTGATTGAAACAGTAAAATCAGCCGTCGTCCCCACAGGAGTTCCCCATCGTGTACTCTTAACTAAAGTCGATGCGCGGAGTATTGGTGAAGCAATGGAAGCACAAAACTCTCTCGTTAAGCTAGGTATCCCTGTTTGTAAAGGCTTCATCCGTACCTATAAAGCCCACGAAAGAGCCGCATTAGAGGGTGTTGCAATCAATCAATGGCGAGGCAAAAATGCTTGGGAGGCGGAATCAGACTATCGCCGCGTGGCTGATGAATTACAGCGTGATTGGAGAAAATAATGGCTAGGAAACAAAATCTTTCTGACTTAATTCAAGCAGAAGCACAAAAATTAACACCAAATAGTGCAGTAGACGAAGGTGCAATCGAAGTTCCGGCTGTGGAAGTTGTGGAATCAACAACAGCCGCAGATGAAGATGTAAATGAATCAACCACTGCTAAACGTAATACTCCCACCAAAGCAGACTTAGAAGCTACTATTAAAGACTTAAAAACAACTTTAGAAAAAAATCAGGACACAGAAAAAGCTCTACAAAAACAAATTAAAGAATTAAAATCAGCTTTATCAGAACAGCAAGCCTCTGTAGAACGCCTAACCAAAGAACTAGAAGAAGCAAAAACCACTGTACTTCAACTGGCAGAAGCAAATTCTAAACTCATCGAAGAAAATAAAGCCCTACAACAACCAAAGGCTAGTATTGTTCCTCAGAAAAAAGACAATTATCATCAAACTGATTACAGAAAATCTCACCGCGTCCCCGAAAAACTCCCTGATATGCCAGCAGAAACAAAAGATGATTTTGCGGCTAATACTTGGTTGTATGACTAAATATCAGTAACTTAAAGCCCTCAGACTGGAAGTCTAGGGATAGATAAACAAAGCCTGCCTAGCCAACGCAGGCTATTTGTCTTATCTTTTGCGTGAAATTTGATAAGACCAAATTAAGTAATGGACTGACACGACTAAAATGTTGCATTAGAGATGAAATAAAATTAACCGCAGATAAACGCGGATGGACGCGGATGGAATTTTGATAATTGCCATAAATTAGCTGTGTCAGTCTACTAGTTTGCTTCTGGCATCAGATAAATTATTGTGCGATAAATAATTATTCATCAAAATATAACTTGTACTGTACTTAAATTATTGATTTTGTCGCTGGCAAGTATCACTGAGAGGGAAAACATGAAATTGTGTGGTTATACGATCGCAGGTACTCTTGTGACAATTTTAGTAGGAGCGATCGCAAATGGATGTACTAGTTTTGCAACTTCCAATGTGCAGCAAAGCAAAAGCTTAAATCCTCCCACCACCACAAATCAAGCCCAACTTCCTCACACTAGCAATCCCGTCTCCAAGTTGAATCTCCAAGCAGGTATGCCATATCAAAAAGCACGAGAACAAGTGCTTCAACAAGGTTGGCAACCGAATCTACAAGGCGATGCGCCTAATCTTCAAGATAGCTCAGTGAAAGAATTATATGATTTCGGATATACAGAGGTGAAAGACTGTTCCGGGACAGGAGTTGGTGCTTGTCGATTTGAATTTACCAACCAAGTCGGAGAACTATTGTGGATTTCAGCCACCATCGCTGACCGCACTAATACAGAACGAGTTGTTTGGCATTGGTCAATTGAAAAAAATGGCAATCAACAAACTGCACAGTCTTCTCGTCCAGAAAAACCACCATTTATCGGTACTCGCTCATTTAATTTTCTAGGAGGCAGTGGCACAGGTCAATCAATTGCGATCGCACCTAATGGCACTACGATAGTTACACTTCATGGTAAATTTCAAAGTTCCATTCAATACCAAGGCAAATTCTCCAATCCCATCATCTTGCAAGATGGCAGTGGTTTTGGATTACTTTTTAAAGACGGTAAAGTTTACAGCCTTGCAGCTAATGGACAAATTGCCAAAGGTTGCAAAGGTGATGCAACAGTTTGCGAATCAGCTTTAATCGCAGCTACATCTGCGCCAATTAAACCAGGGTTTTATGTACTTGGCGGCACTGATCAAGGTTTAGAAGTCAAAGGAGAACAGTATCGATATTATGATGAGGCTGGCGAACAAGAATGGAGACCAATTTCAGAATTAAATTATATTCAAGAAAATCTCATATTTGATGGCAAAAATTATTGGTGTATTCCACCCAGAAGCGAAGCCGGAGTATGCACAGAAAACGGCTGGATGCCTGTCAGATAATAAGTTGATTAATGTGAAAAATTGATAAATATTTATGGTTAAAAAAAGTCAAACCCCTGTTAAAAAAACATGGATTAAAGAAATACTGAGATTTCAAGGTTCTGTAATTCCTGGGGTTTTAGAACGTTCTCTGTTTTGTGGTGCATTTGGATTTTTAATTTCTTGTCTTCACTTTTGGCAACTACCAGTTTCTGAACCAATGTTAGGTGGTGTGATTCCTAGCATTGTTTTGGGTTTGTTGTTAGTTTTTCGGACTAATACAGCTTATGAGCGATTTTGGGAAGGGAGAAAACTTTGGGGGAGTACAGTTAATACTGTCCGCAATTTAGCTTGGAAAATTTGGGTCGCCGTGGATGAAGTTGAACCCAGCGACAGAGAACGCAAAATAGCCGCTTTACGTTTATTACCAGCATTTGCGATCGCTAAAAAATTATATCTTCGTTATGAACCAGCCAGTGAAGAATTAAAACCTTGGGTTTCCCCGGCTCAATATAGCAATTTGCAAAATATTCAAAATATGCCTTTAGAAATATCCCGCCTGTTAGGAAAATACTTACAGCAAGAATATAAACGCGGTCTGTTAACAAATTATCAATTAACTAGTATTCACACGCTCATGAATAACTTGATGGATAATGTCGGCGGCTGCGAACGTATTTTAAAAACACCAATTCCCCCGGCTTATGTGATTCATCTCAATCAATTATTACTCATCTATTGTTTAATTCTGCCCTTTCATTTTGTTAAAGATTTAGGTTGGTGGACAGGTGTATTTGTCGCTCTTGTCAGTTTTGCTTTGTTTGGCATTGAAGAAATTGGCGTAGAAATTGAAAATCCTTTTGGTTACGACCATAATGATTTGCCATTAGATAAAATTTGCCAAACCATTCAAAATAATATTGAAGAATTTATCGCTTTTCAAGTAACCCAAGACCAAGACAATATAGAAAAACAAATCAACTTCTCCTACAGCAATCCAGATATCTAAGCGTTTTTATCTGCGTTCATCGGCGTTTAATTATTCATTTGAAAGCTTGAACGCCAGGAATATTAAGACTTTTTCTCCTGCCTTTTGCTATAAATAAAGTGCGATCGCCTATACTCAAATAATTCATCTTTATGAAAACTCTTGGCATTCATCACATAGCAATTATTTGTTCCGACTATGAACGCTCGAAAAGATTTTACGTAGAAGTTCTCGGCTTTGCCATTATTCAAGAAACATTTCGAGCCGCCAGAAACTCTTATAAACTAGATTTACGTGTTAATGAACATACCCAAATTGAATTATTTTCTTTTCCCAATCCTCCCCAACGATTCAGCAATCCTGAAGCTTGTGGTTTAAGACATTTAGCCTTTGCTGTGGAAAATATAGAAGCAACCGTGGCTGACTTAAACTTGCACAACATAGAGACAGAAAACATTAGGGTTGATGAAATTACGGGTAAGAAGTTTACCTTTTTCCAAGACCCAGATAACTTACCATTAGAAATTTATGAAGTTTAAAAACACAATTCTTGGCTACTTAATTTGTCAGTCTCCATAGATGGGTTTGAGTTGCAAATCCAATATTTATGCTTACTTGCAAAGAATATGCTGTGTGTGTGGCTCAAGATGGATGATTGAATTACTTATTTTATATATCACAATATCTAGCAATTAGAGCAAAGCTTAAAATAAAAAAAATGAGCAAATAAATCCCTATACAATAGATATAAATTAAAAATCCAGGATTTGCGGATGACTCAGATTGATTCCTTATCATCACAATCAAAACAGCCAGATTTTGTTATTAATGCAGAAGCAAAAACATCTCCAGGTATTCTCATTGCTGGTCTGATTTTAGGATTGTGGGTAATAAGTATCACACTATTTTTTTTAATCAATATTTATCAAACCCCAATTCCCTTAATAGCTATAGCGTTACTTTGGCAGACATTTTTATATACAGGATTATTTATTACTGCTCATGATGCGATGCACGGTGTAGTTTTTCCCCAGAATCCTAAAATTAATAATTGGATAGGTAGAATATGTGTATTTTTGTACGCACTATTTTCTTATCAAGAGCTACTCCAAAAACACTGGTCACATCACCGCTATCCTGCTACTAAAGATGACCCAGATTTTTATGATCATCAGCAGCAAAACTTTTTCGCTTGGTATTTTAACTTCATTAAATCATATTGGAATTGGCGACAACATCTAAGATTTATATTGGTATATATTTTTCTGAGATATATCTGTAAGATACATGAAGCTAATCTGATTTTATTTTGGTGTATACCATCTATTTTGAGTTCAATTCAATTATTTTATTTCGGCACATTTCTTCCTCATAGAAGACTTGCAGAAGGATACACAAGTCCGCACTGTACACGCAGTACACATTTACCTGTGTTTTGGTCATTTATTACTTGCTACCATTTTGGTTATCATAAAGAACATCACGAATATCCTCATGTTCCTTGGTGGCGATTACCAGAGGTTTATCAGTCCGGAAAGCAGCAATAAGTTTATCGAGTATTTGAGCAACCTAATTTAGTAATTTACTCAAATACGACTGTGCGATTACCATAAACTAACACACGGTTTTGTAAGTGTAATCGTACCGCTCTAGCTAATACTATTCTCTCTAAATCTTTACCTTTTCTGACCAAATCTTCTACTTCATCGCGGTGGCTAACTCTCACTACATCTTGTTCAATAATTGGCCCCGCATCTAAATCTTGAGTCACATAATGAGAAGTTGCACCAATGATTTTTACGCCTCTTTCAAAAGCTCTGTGATAGGGATTTGCACCAACAAAAGCTGGTAAAAATGAGTGGTGAATATTAATAATTTGAGGAAATTGAGCAATAAAATCAGAACTGACAATTTGCATATATTTTGCCAATACAACCAAATCAATTTTGTATTGCCGCAATAATTCCAATTGTTTAGCTTCTTGTTCTGGTTTGTTTTCTTTTGTAATGGGAATGTGATGAAAATCAATCCCAAATTGCTCGGCGGCTACTTTTAAATGAGGATGATTGCTAATAATTAACGGAATTTCGGCGGCAAATTCTTTAGCACGGTGTCGCCAAATTAAATCATAAAGACAGTGGTCTTGGCGGCTGACCCAAATTGCGATGCGTGGTATAGTATCAGAAAAATGAAGTTGCCATTTAGCGCCCAAAGGTTGAGCGATCGCATTAAAGGCTGGGCCAATTAAATCTTTAGGTAAATTAAATCCTTCTAACTGCCATTCTATACGAGTGAGAAATAACCCCGCCGAAAAATCTGTGTGCTGATCTGCATGAATAATATTGCCACCATTGGCATAAATAAAGTTAGCAATTTTGGCAACAAGTCCTCTTTGATCAGGACAAGAAATGAGCAGGGTGGCAGTTGTCGTGGACATAAAATAATGCGTAATTCAATAAATTTTATTTGAGTTTATAGCGTTTCTTGGTTGAGTGCAGTACAAGTAGATGGAGAAAAGAGGCTAGAGGCTAGAGGCTAGGGAAATGTACCTCACTGGAATGAGAACTGCTATATTCACTTTTCATACTTTATACTTCTTCTAAGGTGTTGGGAGAGGAAGATTAGTGGGTAAAGGTGTTGATTTGCTGTTATCAACAGTTTGTCGCCATTCTGATAACTCCCTGTTAACGGCATTGACAAAATCGGTAGATACTAATAATACATTGATATTGCCGTTTGGTTGTGTACCTGAGTCAGCTTGAGCATACACAAAACGATTATTAAAATTAGATTTGCCCAAAATTAACTGATGGGTTTGCTGATTTTTCAGTTTAATCTCAATGGTGGCGTTGGGTTGAGCTAAACCAAATTCTGTTAGTTGGTTAGCAAAGGTTGATACAGTGTTATTGCTCTTACCTTTAACCAACAAATCCATTAAATAAGAAACGATCGCATCATTGGCTGAATCTGATACTGGATATTTCAGCAACCATTTAGGATTACTCCCCTGAGAGTTGCGTTCCAACATCAGAGTGTAAGCTTTTGTTTTCACTGTCAAAGACTGCACATCATCTTCCGCAAACGTGAAAATTTGCTGTTGTTTCGCCTTGACTTCTTCTTGCTGAGTTGCACTTCTAATTTCATGGAAATACACGAAACCACCCAAACCCAGCGCCAACAATACTAATATTAAAGTTGTCTTTGGAAATTTCATTGTTTAGTTAGGGACTGACAATTAAAAAAATATCCATTATTTAGCGACAAGGAAGACAAGGAGGACAAGGGAGACAAGGAGGACAACGGAGATAGAGGTCTTGTTGAGTGAACAAAATTGGATAATTTATTTTTTGGAGTACCCTTAATCATTAAATGGATCTATCTCTGTTCACCTACTCCCAACTCCCTAAGTTCTTATCTTCTTCGCCACCAAATGAAAGCGGCTGTTAAAAAGCCAAGCAAAGGTAATACCAACAAAGATGACAATGTTAAAACATTGGCTTGTGATGTTGATAAAGTGATGCGACGATTTTTCGGTTCTTTGGGACGAATGGAAAGAGTCTGCTGATCCTGTTGACTCAGCCAAGATACAGAGTTGAGGAATACATCACCATTTAATTGCTGTTGAAATACTCCATCGGTAGCAAAATCTGAATTTCCGAAGACTACTAAGCGTGATTCTTTTGGAGTTTGTTCAGATTTCTCGGCTGTTGTGGGTGTGGGCGTTGGTTGGGTTGTTGGTGTGGGTAATGGTGTGGGCGTTGCTTGTGCTTGGGTTGTCGGAGTTGGTAAAGGTGTTGCTGGTGCTGGGGTTGTTGGTGTAGGTGTAGCTGTGGGAGTAGGCGTTGCTGGTGCTTGGGTTGTCGGTGAGGGTGTAGCAGGTAATTTTCTCGTCAACGCCGCGCCTAAAGTTAGTGGCCCTTTGAGGTCTTTGTCAGGATTAAATTCTAATTTTTCGCTTTTTAGGTCGCTTTCCGCCCAACTATTAGGATAGGCTTTGGTTCGCACTAGGGGCGTAGACTCAACACCAGCCACGGAGGTAATTTCTACTGGTCTAGCCAAGCGATAAAAAGAAATACCGTTGCCAAAATCCTTGGTAATTGGGTGTTGTCCGTAGTCTGTGATAATGGGTGCTGCGGGGCCAAGTCCCACACCTGCACCGGAAACATCGACGGCTAAACGATTATCGAGACGCACACCCCACTCTTGTAATAAAGGACTGAGTTTGGGGTCAGTATCAGGGTCAATCATCAGCAGCAAGTTACCGCCACGATTGAGATAATCTTGTAAAGCTTTCACCTCTGCGTCAAAAAAGCCACGTTTAGCACCGGCGACGACTACAACAGCAGCATCATTGGGAACTTGCAATTTATCAGCTAAATTGAGTGGTTCAACGGTGTAACCTTTCTCGCTTAATCCTTGCACAGCTTGAGAAATACCGCTTTCGCCACCAGTCAGGGGATGTTCACCGTGACCTTGGACAAAGTAAGCTTTAATAACTGTGGAATTAATTAATTGTTGTAGTCGGTTAGTTAATTTAATTTCTGATAAACGTTCGTTGACATTTAAAGATTGCACTAATTGGCGTTTGTTACCCGATTCTAAATAAACTTCTCCATATTCTTTCACCCCAAATCTTTCTGCGATTCCGGGTCGGCTTTGGGGGTCAACATATTCAAATTGAAATTTAGAACTTTGACGTTGATAATTTTCTAATAATTCTCTATCTTGGGGATTTTGATTAGTATCAAATACCCAAATTTTGACTGTTTGTGGTAGACGGCGGACTAATTCTTGTGATTGGGGTGCAAGGGTAAATAACTGAGTTTCAGTTAAATCTTGGCGTAGTTGATAACGAACACCTAAAAAGTTAATTAACCCTAAAATTACCAACACAGCCGCAGTCGCAACAACCGCATTAGTTCCGGCTTGGGTAGAACGACTCGCCCACCAACGGCTGTGCTGACTTTGCCAAAATACCCAAAATCCAATAATGGCAATTCCGGGAATCATAAATGCTAGGGGTAATAGTCCCCAGCTACCAGATACTAACCCGGCTGTGAAACCGACCATAAATAGAAACGGCCCCAGCCAAAACAAATATTTCCAAGGTTGCTTTTTTGTGATTTTTTTCATATTTTGTCCTCTGTCATTTGTCTTAACCAATGAACGCCAGTTGCTACAAGTCGGCGAAGCCGCCCAACGCACTGGCTCCTAATGACTAATGACTACTTATTTATTGCCGTTGAAAACGCAGAGCATCAATTGATTGTGCTGTGAGAAAGATACCTAAAAAAATGTAACTAGCAAATAAAATTAAGGCGCTGGTGTCAAAAATTCCTTGAATAAAGGTGTTGAAATGTTTGAGTAATGATAAATGAGCGATCGCTTCGCCCACGGGGCCGCCTATACTTTTAGCTATTAAATCCACAAATAACAGTAATAAAACTAAGGCAAAGGTCATCACAGCAGCCAGAATTGTACTGTCTGTTAAGGAAGAAACAAACATTCCCAGTGATAAAATTGCGGCTGCCAGCAAAATTAAGCCTAAATGACCAACTAGAAGAATCACTGGCGACATGGGAGGGTTAGAAGCACCAATGGCGATCGCTTCAAATATCAACAGTGGTGCGACCATTGTAATTAAGAATGTCACCACACCTAATAATTTGCCGACTGCTACCGCCCAATTGGTTAAGGGTGAGGTGGCTAATAACTCTAATGTGCCGCGTTTGCGTTCTTCGGCGTACAGTCCCATCGACAAAATTGGCAAAATAAACAGCAATAACCAACCCATCCGGTCTAAAAATGCCCGAATAAATTCATAAGGGACATCAATTAACGGGACTGGTACACCTTGTTGACCTTGTAAGTCGATGGCTGCAACGGCTGGTAAAATTCCATCGGGGCCGAACAAAATGGTGACAAAAAATAACCCGGAGATAAACCAAAATACCCCGGCGATCGCATAAGCTAAGGGCGAGACAAAGTAACTCTGTAACTCTCGGCGATAAATGGCAATAATATTCGCCAGTACTATACCCATTTATGCTGCTTCTCCTTCGTTGGCGATTGAGTCTGTCTCTGGTTCAAAACGCTTTTCTTCTGTAGTTAGTTGCAAGAACACATCTTCTAAAGTGGCGCTGACTCGGCGCATTTCTTGTAACCCAAACCCAGCGCGGATTAAGGTGGCGGCGATGTCTCTTCCTGGTTCGGTTCCCGGTTGAGCAATCACGCGCAAATAAGCCCGTCCGTCTGTAGGATTGATCAGATGATGACCAGGAATTGATTCTACCAGACTCACGCCTGCAACATTTTGTAATACTTGTTTGGCGAGATTCGCTTCGCCATCAATTTCCAATTCATATCCTGAGCCACCTGTCAACTGTGTCATCAGACTTTCGGGAGTATTAGTAGCTACGACTTTTCCCCGATTAATAATAGCAACACGACTACAAGTCATACTCACTTCTGGCAAAATGTGAGTAGACAAAATGATGGTATGTGTCCCAGCGAGGCTTTTAATTAAATTGCGGACTTCAATGATTTGGCGGGGGTCAAGTCCAACGGTGGGTTCATCTAAAATAATGGCTGGTGGATCATGGACGATCGCCTGAGCGATACCAACTCTTTGGCGATATCCTTTAGAAAGCTTGCGAATAATGACTTTTTGCTTATCTTCTAAATTACAGCGTGCGATCGCTGCTTTGACTTTGGTGGTGCGATCGCCTGCGGGTACGCCTTTGATTCTGGCGACAAAATGCAAAAACCCCTCCACCGTCATCTCTGGATATAATGGCGGTGTTTCTGGTAAATAACCAATGCGTTGACGCACCGCCAAAGAATTATCATGGACATCAAACCCAGAAATTTTCGCTGTACCGCTAGTTGCAGGTAAATAACCCGCTAAAATTCGCATCGTTGTGGTTTTACCAGCGCCATTCGGCCCCAAAAACCCTAAAATTTCCCCTGGTTCAACCCGAAAAGTTACATCCGTAATCGCTGGGGTAGAACCGTAAGTTTTACTGAGATGTTCAACTTCAATCATCGGTCTGTGGGCGATCGTCAATTAAACAATACCCAACAATCTTAGATCAATTCGTAATTCGCTGCGGGCGATCGCATCGCCACCCCAAATGAACCGCGAAAATCCAACGATGATTTCTGCACTTGGTGTAATTCGTAATTAAATAAGACTTACATACAGGTTATGCAATAACGAACCACAGAGGCGCAGAGGTCACGGAGTAATGAGAGTTTGAGAGAGTTATTGCGTAAGTCCTATTAAAATTAATCGTAGGTTTGTCTTTTTTAACTTTCACGACACCCAACACCCTGTTTATGATAGCCTCCTCTCAAGCAAACTATTTCACACCCGAAGAATATCTCCAAATGGAGGAAACAAGCTCCATTAAACATGAATACATCGACGGCTACATTTACGCAATGGCTGGAGCAAGTGATCCTCATGTTACCGTTGCTCTCAACCTTGCTGTACTTCTGCGGAGTCATGTGCGCGGTTCTGGATGTCGTGTTTACATTGCTGATATGAAAGCGCGAATTGAATCTTTAAATCGATATTACTATCCTGATGTGATGGTGACTTGCGACTCAAGAGATCAAGAAACACCTGTACATAAAAGATTTCCTTGTTTAATTGTCGAAGTTCTATCTGACTCGACTGAAGCCTTCGACAGAGGTGATAAATTTGCTGATTATCAAGCAATAGAAAGTCTAAAAGAATATGTTTTAATTAACACAAAACGTAAGCGAGTTGAATGTTTTCGACGTAATGAAGATAATTTGTGGGTTTTACAAACATACACATCCCAAGAACAATATTTTCAACTCAATAGCATTAATTTTGAGGCAACAATAGCAGAACTTTACGAAGATGTAATGTAATAAACAGGCGTAGGTTGGGTGGAGCGCAGCGCAACCCAACAAAAATCTCGGACACTCAACATGGATATACGAATTAACGCCGTGTGCAACTTTCTCTCAAACCTAACCCCCAACCCCCTACCGTGTATACACAAGTCAAAAATTTTCGTGTTCAACCACATCCCGCCTAGAACTAAAGTTCCAGGCTCATAGCCAAAGTCCACAAAGCGTGGACTGGAATACATTTTTGGTTGAGTCATCTGAAGATGACTTGCGCTATGAGACTCGGAATTCATTCCGAGGCGGGACAGATGCACTCAACGAACATTTTACCGAAAGGGTTTCCCGACTTGAGGCGACTGGCGTGAGAGGTTTGGAGAGGAGTTTCAAACCTAAGTTGCACATCGCGTGAATTACGAATTGTCATCGCCACTCGCCTTGCAGAGTAAAAGCAGCCCAATACACAGGTTTACGCCAATTGGGACTTTGCCATAAACTTAATTGCGCGGCGCGGAGGGCAGCAACAGGAGATTTCCCTTCTTTCCACATTTGGCGATAAAATTCACTCATCAATTCCTTCGTTCCTTCATCATCCACATCCCATAAAGACAACACAAGTCTTGGTGAACCTGCATACATCAATCCTCTTGTCAACCCTACCAGCCCTTCTCCTTGAATTTCTTTACCTTGTCCAGTTTGACAAGCACTCAACACAATTAAATCAGCCGGAAAATCCAGGTTGAAGATATCATTTAATCGCAGATATCCTCTTTGGGGTTTACCTTGCTTGTCTACAAGGGAAAGTACAATGCCTGATAACTCTGGGTTAATATCATCAGCAAAACCGTGAGTAGCAAAGTGAATCACACGATATTGATTTAGTTTGGAGTTTGTTACCCAATCATAATTAGCATCAAAATCATAAGCTGCTAGGCTATCTTTTGCTGAACCGAGTTTGAGAATTGTCTGTGCTTCTTCACGAGTTCCAGTTAATCTATCCCAACCGTTGCGGTTGAGATTTTTGGCTGACCTTGACAAAGCCGAACGCTGGAGGTCTAATTCAGGAGTGATGGCAATTGGTTCTGGTTTGCCTGTCACCCGTGAATCATTGGCACTATATACGGGATCTGCGAGAATAGCAAGAGCTTTCGGTGCTTTGGGACGTTTTTGAGTTTCTTGTCTGAGGATAGCAATAGTTGAAGCTGAAGGAAGATTGACAATTTCGTGGTTAACTAGCAGTGGTTGATAAGATTCTTGAGTGGTTGGATCAGTGATTGCGGCAAAGGGAATATTTTGTAAAACACCATCCGCGACAATTACCAAGCGTTTGTTTGCTAACTTGTTGGCGACTGGAGCCAGGATAATATGACTTAGTTGTTTTGCTGCTGCTGCTTGTTGTTTAGGGGAAGCTACTACTCTGACTATACTTTGGCGAAAATCATTTGCTGCTTTTTCTATCTGTGTTTGTGGCGGGAGTTCATAGCTGTCTAGGGAATTAGGAGTTACAACCCAAAGATAACTGCGTTCTTTACCTAATGAATATTGCAACAGTACAGTATTTGCATCGAGTTGCTGCTGAATTTGCGCTGATTTTAACGGTTCAGGATCTTTGAGTGCAGCATATTTGGGGCTAGTTGTGCGAATTTGAGTTTGCAGTTGTTTGTATTGATTAAGAAGATTGGCAATTTCTTGTTTGAGTTCTTGAATTGTGGTGGCGGGTGCTGCTTTGCTGATTAAATCTCGACGCAGTTTATCTTTAGCATCAATTTGTTCTTGCAGACTTTGTTCTTGTGCTAATAATTTAGGATCAACACCTTTGCGGATTTTGGCATTGGCTTCTGTTAATAGTTCTAATAGAACCCTAGCGCGGGAGCGTTCGCTGATGTGTAGTGCTTGTGCAGCGTAACCTTTGGATGGTTCTTTTTTGTGCAACTGCATTAGCAAGTCGATGTAAAATTGGTAATAGTTTTGTACGGTGGCAAAGTAAGAAGTACGCAATTCTTGACTGTCGATTTTGGTGCGTAATTCTTCGATGATTTTGATAGATGCTTCAATTTGGGTGAGTGCAGTTTGTAGATTGCCTTTGTCTCGTTCTAAGAAAGCAATATTACTGAGAGTAAGAGCTTCACCAGAGCGATCGCCCACCGCACGCCATAGGGGCAGGGCTTGGTTGAGAAATTCTAGGGCTTTGTGCTTTTCTCCTAATGCGTCGTAGACTGCACCAATGTTATTGAGAGTCCTAGCTTCACCTGTGCGATCGCCCACCGCACGAATTAGGGGCAGAGCTTGGTTGTAAAATGACAGGGCTTTTTGCTTTTCTCCTAAATCGGAGTAGACTAGACCAATATTATTGAGAGTCGTAGCTTCACCTGTGCGATCGCCCACCGCACGTAATATGGGCAGAGCTTGGTTGTAAAATGACAGGGCTTGCTGCTTTTCTCCTAATGCGTCGTAGACTGCACCAATGTTATTGAGAATCCCAGCTTCACCTGTGCGATCGCCCACCGCACGTATTATGGGCAAGGCTTGGTTGTAAAATGACAGGGCTTGCTGCTTTTCTCCTAAATCGGAGTAGACTTTACCAATGTTATTGAGAGTAGTGGCTTCCCCGGAGCGATCGCCCACTGCACGTCTGAGGGGCAGAGCTTGGTTGTAATATGACAATGCTTGCTGCTTTTCTCCTAAATCGGAGTAGACTGCACCAATGTTATTGAGAGTAAGAGCTTCCCCAGAGCGATCGCCCACTGCACGTCTGAGGGGCAGAGCTTGGTTGTAATATGACAATGCTTGCTGCTTTTCTCCTAAATCGGAGTAGACTGCACCAATGTTATTGAGAGTAAGAGCTTCCCCAGAGCGATCGCCCACCGCACGATATAGGGGCAGAGCTTGGTTGTAATATGACAGTGCTTGCTGTTTTTCTCCTAATGCGGAGTAGACTAGACCAATGTTATTGAGAGTAGTAGCAACGCCTGAGCGATCGCCCACCGTACGATAGAGGGGCAGAGCTTGGTTGTAAAATGACAGTGCTTGCTGCTTTTCTCCTAATGCGTCGTAGACTAGACCAATGTTATTGAGAGTAGTAGCAACGCCTGAGCGATCGCCTACTGCACGATACAAGGGCAGAGCTTGGTTGTAAAATGACAGGGCTTGCTGCTTTTCTCCTAATGCGGAGTAGACTGCACCAATGTTATTGAGAGTGGTAGCTTCCCCAGAGCGATTATCTACTGCACGATATAGGGGTAGAGCTTGGTTAAAAAATGACAGTGCTTGCTGTTTTTCTCCTAAACTATTGTAGATTGTACCAATTCCCAGTAAAGTCAAAGCTTCGTTAGACTTATCACCTAGTTTCTGCCACAGTGGTAAGGCAGTTTGCCATTTTGCAATTGCCTGTTGTAAGCTTTCGGCTGTGCCTTGCTTGTATAGTTCAAATCCTTCATTGTATGCTTGTTGTGCTGCGGCGCGGGTTGCGTCTGGTTGAGTTGGTTGTTGTGCTATCTGCAAGTCTTGGGTTTTTGATGTGGCTCTCACTGCATCAGATAGCAGCAGCGAACTCAGCAATAAAGGCAAAAATAATAATTTGTAATTCATAATACTTCGCCTATTTCAGTATAAGTTCGTAATTTGTAATTTGATGATGGGTGATTAGATTCCCGACTTCTTGAAGAAGTCGGGGATCTGACTACATCTATTCACCTGTCATCAGAGATATTGCGGAAAATCTATTGTTATCTTACTAATTCGCCAGATTATTTCTGTTGTTGTTGCGTTTTTTGCAACAATGTTCTCTCTTCCCCACCTATACCAGTCCAGTAGGGTGTGCTAGGCGTAAGCCGTAACGCACCGAAAACTTTGGGCTAGATGCAGTACTCTCGCTGATAACACATCCTACGTACATTTCAGAAATCAAATATTAGTCCTATATGTTTTGCTAAATCAGATAAATAAAAAAGCTCAAAATGCTATTTATACCTCCAATATTTTGGCATTTTGGCAGTTAGTTAAAATTTGTCTATGCTAAATTGAAGAATACTACAAGAATGACTTTGAGCTAAACACTAAGCATGGTGTAAAAACTCTTCTTATTGTCTAAATCATCAGTCTTCTTGACGACCTATTAAGTTTAATTACTATTCTTTTTGATAATCCAAGGTGTGTCGCCACTTTCAAGCTATTTCGACGGGTGCAAGCCCGTCTTTTATTTTGCTGATATAGCAAAGCTTAACCCTAATACAAAAGTCGGTAATTATATCAGCAGTTTTGAATTTTGAAGGATTTTATGGCAATTATTTTATTTCAATGTAATTAAGAATACCTGTCTCGCTTAATATCAGCTTTTATAAGTTTTGGATACATCCTATAGGAAGATGCTACAAAGTAAAAATCATGAGTAAATAAATGCGGGATGTTGTTATGCACTGGATTTATAGTCAGGTTTGGTGGTGAGCCAAACCTTTTTTCTTTTTGCAGTTATTCAAGGAATTTGACACAGCTTACTTAGGGAAAAAAGGAATTGATTGCTGCTGGAAATTTGCAATTAAGTAGGTAGATACAATGATTTAGAAGACGCATTTCGACTTCTCCCCAAGGGAGACGCTACGCGAACGCTCAATGCTCGATCCTTGAAAAGACAAGGGTTGAGCGCAGCGATGCACTGAGCCTGTCGAAGTGTCGAAACCCGGTAAATTTAAGTTAGGTTTAATTTAGTCCTTCTACTTAACTGCAATTATCCATAGCATTCCTCAATCATTTATCAACAACAAGACCCCCGACTTCTTGAAGAAGTCGGGGGTCTGAAAGTCACGATACTAAAACAGAAATGTACTGCGAAGAATACCAATAGTAACTGGGTCACTATCTGGTGTATGACCAGGTTCCAATATATGAATTATCCCTGGCGTAATGTAGATGTTATCTGTCATTTTAAAACGATAAAAAGCTTCAATTTGAGTGGTGGTTCCTGGTTGTCCGCCTGCACGCCCTAAACCTGTATTCTCAAAATCAGGGACATTATTACCCACAGGTAAATTACTACTAGTAATTTTTGGTGGTTGTCCGACATAAATACCACCTAAATTCCCTTGAGCAAATAAATCGGGGAAGTTTAAAAATACCATGTAATTAGTCGTTTCCACACTACCCGATCGCCCAGGAATCGAGGAAGTAGTATAACCACCCCACGCGCCGACAGTGAAGCGGGGCGATATTTGCCAACTGAGTGTCCCACCATAGGCGTTGGTTTGTAAGGGTGCGTTAGTCGCTGTTAAACATTCATCACCAACAAAGGTGAGCAAACAACCATCAGAAGCATAATTATTAACGTAATACAAACTCAAATCAACAGTATCAGTCGGTGTTAATAACAATTGCACTGCTGTAGTTGTAGTTCCATCAAACAAACCACTACGTTCACCCGGTTTCCCAGGAGTATAA
This sequence comes from Aulosira sp. FACHB-615, assembly GCF_014698045.1. GTDB lineage: Bacteria > Cyanobacteriota > Cyanobacteriia > Cyanobacteriales > Nostocaceae > Nostoc_B. The sequence goes on along the minus strand of NZ_JACJSE010000007.1, from coordinate 115,245 downwards.
CTAGTATATAAAGCTTGTAAACTGGCACGTTTAGCAAATTGCCAATCTACAGCAATTCCACCATGACCAAAGCCAATATCTAAAATCGGGTTTCTTTGGGCTAACCAAGATAAAGGCCCTGTAGCTGCACTCTCGACTCGCACCGGGCCTCGGAAAGCGTTGGTCATATTTACGCCTTCTGTTCCTACCATAACCGCTAATTTGTCATTGACTAACCAGCGATAATTCAAGTCAATCACAGTTAATTTGTTATCTGTGGGATATTCGTAACTCAGGGCAAAGTCATTACTCAATTTAGGTTTTGTGGTACCATCAGCAGCCACTAAGCCGGTAAATAGATAACTACGGGGCGTTAATTGAGTAGTTAAACTCAGGTAGGAAAAGTTAATAACGTTAAAGTTTGTGCCATTATCATCTGAGTCTTTGACACCATCTCTAGGGTTAACGTCACCACGGTTAGAACTCCGCCCTTGAACACCTACAATTAACAGTCCGTTAAGTTTAGTTGTGGTAGAAAATTGGTTCGCTTCCAGTTCCGCAGTCCGCGCTTCTAAACTATCTACTCGTCCCCGCAAGGTGGCTAATTCGCTGCTAAATTCAGATTGTAAACGTTTAATTGTATCCAAGTCTGCACGGGTCACTAATTCGGCGCTGGGTGCTGCAACTGCAAGAATTTGGTTGATTTTATCTAAGCAAGCATTCATCCCAGCAGCAAATTCATAGCGAGAGACAGCGCGATCGCCCCGAAATGAATTATCAGGATAGCCAGCAATGCAGTTATAGCGTTCTACTAAAGATTGCAACGCGGTAAAAGCCCAATCACTTGGTTGGACATCATTCAATTGTGACACCGATGTAACTTGTGCCATCGGTTCGGTATTTTCTATTACACCCTGATCAATAGAAGCGGCAGGAAATATTGGAGAATCTTGATTGTCTAAACTTAAACTTGGTTGTGTTTCAGTACTAGTATAATCTTGGGCGGAGGCTATCTGTGATCCGCCGTTTAATCCCGCCATCACAAAAGACGCAATTACCCAGTATTTGAGATGATTATAGCGAATCACGTTAAGTTCCAATTTATTAAAGTCTACATTGAATACTGAAGTTCGAGTGTAAGCAAAATTATCAGTTTCGGCATGAGAAATTTTACCGAGTTTGTACCAAATAAGACGAAACTGATTCTGGTCAATAGGCGAAAACGCGAGTATAAAAGTAGAAATAACCAGCCTTGCACCACCTATTAGATTGACCGAGAAGCACTATGGCACATCAATCGCGCAGACTATCGCTAAAATTCTTGAAACGCAATCAAACTTCCCCTGAAATTGCCGAAAAAGTACCCCAAGAGGGAAGTTTACTGTCATCAACGGTAGCGGTTACTGTTTTATTCAGTAGTGCTGGGTTAATTTTGATATTTGCTTGGATTAGTTGGCTGTTTATCTTCAATCCCGACAAAATTGTTTGGATGAACAAGTTTTTACCAGAATGGGCGCAAATTCCCTTTGGTTATAGCGAACATCCCCACACCCTTTCCGAAATTCAAGCCAGCATACAAGCACAAAAACAAACATCTGGCGAGACTCTGGCTTTAGATAAAAATAACAACGAATTTTTATTGCCGGTTTTTCAGCAACGTCCTAATTGTCAGTCTGATTGTGATGAACTGGTAGCATTGCGAGTTTATCAACTAGCAACAGACTCAGAATTTCAATCAAAAAGCGAAAAATACTATCGTTTAGCAACTCAATTATCGGTAACTGGGATAGACAAGTCATTTGTAGATAGTAAAGCCGAGAATGAGGATAATAACCTCTTACCTTTCACCACAATCAAAAGTTTTGATGATGAAACGCCTGCTGCTGGTGTTTGGTTTAATGTGCAAGGAGAATATCAAAAAGGCTCAGGTGCGATCGCTTATGGACAGATTTTATATTACAATCCAGTTCGTTCTAACTTAATTCAACTGCTGTCATGGAAGAGTTCTAACGGTCAATCACCAAAATGGCAACAAGTGACTGGTAATGATGATAAAGAATTAATCTTAGACCAAACAGCCGGTTTAGAACCCCAATTACGGGTTTACCAAGTTAAACCAACCAAACTTTATCTCAACCCAATTCAGTTAGATAAAATTTCTCTCAAACCACCAGCTATTAAAGAGACTCCTTACCAAAACGCCATCTCAATTGCCCGTAGCGGTTTATGGACACCAGCCCTAGAATCGTTAAAATCTCTGCAAAAACAACGCAGAAACGCCTTACCCGCCACAGCCCAAGCCCAAGTTGATTTTATTCGCTTACACTCTGAATTCACCAAAGCACAAGCCGAAAAAACTTGGGCTAGTCCCAGTGAACAAGTCTTAGCAGATTTAATTGATGGTCGTTGGGATAAAGCTTTAAAAGTATTTAAAGCATCACCCCAAAATGTTCAAGAAATTTCTATTCTGTTAAAAGCCGAAAAAGGCAAGTTGTGGAATCGTGTCGCATCAGCATTAGAAGTTAATCCACAACAGCCAGATGTACTCACATGGGGGGCTTTAATCTTAGCTGTTCAGCAAGGAGATGCAAGTGCTACGGCTTGGCTAGAAAAACAGCCAAAAATCTCCAAAGATACCATTGCAGAAATTCAAGATTTACTCAAACGACTGCATCATGAATCGGAAAAATGAAGAGGCAGAATCAAGTCAAAAGTCAAAAGTCAAAAGTCAAAATTTTTTTACTTTTTACTTTTTACTTTTTACTTTTTTTAGGGGTGTAGGTGTGAAAAATCCTTACACCCATTTTCAACATATAGCCTTTATGCGTGAGTTTTGAATTTAATTGACAATAAAGTGACAGCACTGACAGCTAAAATAGGTGCGATCGCATCTGATTCAGGAATTGGGATAACTCTCCCCGAACCACTAATTGTATTAGTAAAAACGCCAAAATCAGCTACTCTCCGACCAGTTGTCACTAAAAAGTATTTGCGTTGTGATGTTAGTTGTCTGTTGAATGTCACAGTATCGCCAGTGGTGGTTGTACTTGCGATTAAAACATTATTCAACTGTTGATTAAGATTAAAACTATCCTGATATAAAGCCAAGAAAATATCCCATCGAGAATTACTTCCAGATGTACCACTGATAGTATATGTTCCTGATTGATTAACGATAAAATCGAACACATTATAAGGTACACTCATTCCTAATGTGCCATCTCTTTCACCAGAAATCAGCGTAGGTGGATTACCCGGTGCGACACGCCGCCAAATAGGTTGATTTGTTGTATCACCCTGATAAGTAAAGTTGGCTGCTTGAGCCTGTTGAGTAACAGAAATTGCTGTTAATGTTAATCCTAGAGTTACTATTAATTTTTTAATAAAAAACTGAATTTTTAACATAAAACTTTCGCTATAATGAAGTACAAAAAAATAATTAACCGCAGATAAACGCGGATGGACGCAGATGAATCTGGGGAGCATCCCACTTTTTTGAATACGTCATTGCGAGCGCAACGAAGTGGAGTGAAGCAATCGCAAAATCCCTCACTAACAACGAGTCCATGCGATTGCTACCCTGCGGGAAGTCTTACGCCTACGTCGTGCCTCCTCTCTGCGAGACGCTACGCGAACGCAATGACAGGATTATTATTTTGCTGAGTAATAAAAACTGGGATGCACCCATGAATCTGTGTCCTATCCAAGTTAAAAGTGCTATGTTTTGATGTTTTGAAAAAATTAAGGATAGCGAAAATCTTTCAATTCTAAAGGCGAAGGTGGTGCAGAAAGTATGACAATATTTCTTACATTACTAACATAACGTCCACCTGCTCTATCACCAGGAACTACTAAACGAGCAAAACCTTCATCTGTTAGTAATTGAACTGTACCGTCGCTGGCTTTTTTGGCAAATGCAACCAGTACAGATTTATTTTCAAAATTCGGATGAATTTCACCAACAGCTACAACTGCACCATAACAATCAGTCGCTTCAACTAAAACATATTGTCGCAAAAAAGCATTTTTAGTATTCTGCCCAGAATTACCAGGTTTTAGTCCGCCACCAGCTTTTGTATTATTAATCAAATCCCACAGTGTAACTCCATAATATGTTTCGGTTCTGGGGACTGAACCTGTTTGAAAACTCACTGTGAGTTCTGTAACTGCTGATGGATTTTGAGTTTTGATAGTATCTCTTAATTCTGTAAGTTTCTGTAGAGTAAAATTGCTGGCTTGATTTACTTCTCCACTTAGGCGAAACTTATCTACAAATCCTCCCAGACATCTGTTTTTTGCCCAAGGTGCTGGTGTGTCCTGTCTTCGCCAAGGTGAAGAATTACCAGGATCAGCTAAAGTTGGTTGCCAAAATCCGAGTATGGACAGCATTAAAGAAACGCTGGCTATACGGCGTGTAAAATACATACAATATTCCCGAATTACAGTTGATATTTCTATTCAGAAAACTATGGCTGCGCGTACCAAATTAACTTAGTTTCCATCAACTTTGTGAGCAGAAAATGTTTTTCTGTCTCACATTCCTGGAAAAACTAAGTAAATATTCTGATGAGGTAATAATACCAACTTTATTGGATTTAATCAATATAGTTGGTAATTATAAAAGATTTAGCAGCAAATATTGTTGATATACATAGCAAATAGCAGGTTATAACTCTATATTTATTGGTAATGGCACAGTACAGAAATGATGACGGAGTAACTTTTTACTATAACTAATGCCTATTTTTTCAAAAACTATCGAATGTTTGATTAGCTCTAAAAAGCGTCGTTTGTCAAATATACCTTGAATTAGCAAATCTATTTCTGTTGCTTGGGGATGGGGAAAATATTCATAATAACTCTTCTCTCAGCGACTCTGCGTCTCTGCGTGAGATTTTCATATCTGTTTGCATTTTAAGGAAAAAGGATGGGAAGCTTATGTTTCCCATCCTCTCGGAAAATAAACAACCAACCAAATAGTAGAGAAGGAGAACAGTCTAAATAAAATACTAATTCCGCATTAAAAAATCGAAAAAGTTGCGGTTAAAAGCGGTAAAGCGAAAACATCCAAAACAATTAGTCAGCTATGAGCATACCTCCAAATTTTGCTAGATAGAGTGGGCTATTTTCGCCCACCTAAGCTTATTCAGTCGCTAACAAGGTTTACCCAGCAACTATTTCTACGTTGCCTTTTTTGATTGCTTCTAGTGCTTCACCTTCAGCATCTTCTTGGCGCTTTTCTTTCTCGTCTTGCGCTTGTGCTGTGGCGGTGAGTTTCTGCACTTGTTCATCGCTTTCCAGAATACCAAACTCAATCAACAAGTCTTCTAACTCGTCCATCTCTAGAGGAGTTGGAACAGCCATAAAGTCGTTGTTGATAATCTTTGTAGCGAGTGTGCGGTATTCATTCGCTTGGTTACTTTCGGGTGCGTACTCGTTCACTGTCATCCGACGTAATTCAGCGTGTTGAACGATGTTGTCACGAGGTACAAAGTGAATCATTTGAGTGCTAATTCTTCTCGCTAATTCACTAATTAAGTCCCATTCGCGGTCTGTTTTACGGCTGTTACAAATCAAGCCACCTAAGCGCACACCGCCAGAGTGGGCATATTTGAGAATACCGCGAGAGATGTTGTTAGCTGCAAACATCGCCATCATTTCACCAGAAGTAACGATGTAGATTTCTTGCGCTTTGCCCTCACGAATAGGCATGGCAAAACCACCACATACAACGTCACCTAATACGTCGTAGGAGACGAAATCTAGGTCTTGATAAGCGCCGTTTTCTTCAAGGAAGTTGATGGCGGTGATAATACCACGACCAGCGCAACCTACACCGGGTTCAGGGCCACCAGACTCCACGCATCGGATATCACGAAAACCATTGATAACGACTTCTTCGAGTTCCAGGTCTTCGACTGCACCTTTTTCGGCGGCGAGGTGTAGTACTGTGGTTTGGGCTTTACAGTGGAGGATCAAACGAGTAGAGTCAGCTTTGGGGTCGCATCCCACAATCAAAATTCGCTTACCCATTTCTGCCATTGCAGCGAGGGTGTTTTGAGAGGTGGTAGATTTACCAATACCACCTTTACCGTAAAAAGCTATCTGTCTAATTCTTTCGTCAGACATGATGATTTAGTCTCCTAGTAGTGTGTGAATTTGTGTGGGTCTGCGATGTGAAGAGTTCGGACGATGTAGAACGTCGCTGGGGGCGATCGCTCTACGCCCACAACCGTTAAAATCAAATACATATTCAATGAAGTGAAAAATCTGAAGTGTTTTCGCCTTTGGCGTTTGTGTGGGATAGTATGAAGTCTAAAAAGTGTTATCCTTCCCTACTCCCCACTCCCTATTCCCTATCCTAAACAGTCGCTACTACTTCCCCAATTCTCCTAATGTCGTAGCCACCGAGAACTTCTAACTGTGAGTGAACCATACGATGTCCCAAGGTACTCAGCAATTGTTGTATGGGTGCTTCTTCGAGATATTCCTTGAGAATTACTAAGTCGTAGCGTGATTGATGTAATGGGATAAATCCTAACCCGAAGGTTGCAGCGATGGATGCGGTGCTAATACCTGCGTCGGCTAAACCTAACGCCACAGTTTGGGCAACATCTTGATGGCTGGTAACGATTTGGTCAAATCCTTTGACAGCATCAAATGATATCTGCGCTTCTTGCAGTTTGCTTTCTAACAGCATCCGGCTACCAGCACCAGGTTCTCGATTAATAATGGTTGCTTTAGCTTTGACTAAATCAGATAATGTTTCCCAGCCTTGGGGATTACCAGATTGTACTAATAATCCTTCTTCCCATAAACCAAGGGTGATGATAACTGCTGATTTGTCGGCTAAAACTTCTCGTACAAACGGAACATTATGTTCGCCTGTTTTGGGATCATACAGGTGCATCCCGGCAATGTGGGCTTCACCTCTGCATAAACTGTGCAATGCAGCCATGCTGTTGGCAAAGGTAAAATGGACTCGCAACTGCGGATGCCAGCGTTCGGTAGCCCTTGCCCAGAGCGAAATTACAGGGGAACAACCAGCAATTACTACTGTATTGTGCAGTGCTTCGAGGTTGTCATCCAAAAGCCGGACTATGACTTTATCTTTACCTATTTGCTTTGCCGCCTCACCCTCCGGGTTCGACAGTTTGCTTATGCCGGGTAACCCTTTCGGCAGTTCCTTCTGGGGGAAACCCCCAAGATCGGACTGCCTCACCACCGCAACTGTCTCACCATCAGCAGGTGTCATATCTTGACGGAATGCGTCTTTTCCCACTAAGGGGTAAGCTATCCATTGTCCGCCGACTCTCGCTAGGCTAACGCGCAGAGGTTGATTAATTGTGACAGGTTTGGCGAGAGTGGCTTCAATTTCCGGTAAATCTTGCTCTAACCAGAATAGATCCTCTACTTGACAGCCAAGGGCTTTTGCTAGTTTCAGGGTGATGGCTACAGAAGGAGCATACTGCCCTGACTCTACACCACTAATAGTTTGACGAGTTACCCCAGCAATATTAGCTAAATCTTGCTGGCTCATCCCTAAGCGGGTTCTAATTGACTTCAAGTTGTTGCGGAGGTCGCTATCCTGCTTCATTGGCTGCCTTTTTTCTCAACTGTAACTAAGCCTGAGCGGATTTACCTGTATCGGTGCTTGCAAAAGGTTTGCTTTGTTTTTTGCTTTGCGCTTTCGATTCCCTCTACAGAAAGAATAACATACGTCTTGCTAGTTTTCTTGCTAAAAAATCAAAAATTTTTGCGCCAAGTTCATTTTACCTGCTTAATGTTAAGAAATTGAAAAGCCAGAATGCTGATAAAATCCGCTTTTCGGGTTTTTAGGCTGAGATAAAATTTTTCGGAAATTTTGCCTTCATCTTTTTTGTTTATACCATTTAAGTTGGTAAATGGCTGTATTTGATACAGTTTTTGGGTTGAGTTTGGGTTTTGATGCTTTTTAGGCAGGCAGGTAATCTCGCTAGTGAAGTATATACCAACCGATATTGTGACAGGGATCAAGCGATCGCACCATTAACGATTCAATATCACAATGACTTACGCACAAAGATTGGCTATTGAGACTGGGTATATACACCCTTAAACCCCTACACCCTCCCTTGATTTGTCGTCTCACTGCGTAAGTCAATATCCCTTCCTGCAAGATTTTAGAGGCAAGCAAGTATGATTACCGAAGAAGATTTGGCACAGCAATTTGCGACTATTGTCGAACACACTCATCCTAGTGCATGGGAAGTCATTCGCCACTGTTATGTGAAAGTCAACAACCCGCAATTCCGATATCTGCATCCGAGTTATTTTCACAAACGATATGTGACTGTTTATTGTCCAGATAAGCTAATGAGTGCTGTCCTCACACAAAAAAACTTACTGCGAGAAGTCGCCCAGTATTTAGGACTGATGGAAGTTGTGTGCTTGAATGCTACCAACTTAGTACGAGACCCTATGTCTCAACTTAAACACACGCATCCACAATTATGGTTAGATTTATTATGGATTTTGTCAACTAAACATGAAAGTTAATCCTCATAATTTCATCTGAAAAACTTCTGAATTAACTCTTGAGATAGATGTTTTTTTAGATGCGATCGCCTGATTTCAAATATGACTTGATGTAGTAGAGAATTACCCATAATAAAGGGCAGATTTACTGCCCTTTATTTGCTGTATTAATAAACTGATTTAAATTAATTAATCAATAGCAATCATCACATCAGTAGCTTTAACAATGGCATAAACTTCTTTACCTTCAGAGAGTTGCAGATTTTCTGCCGATGATTTTGTAATGATTGCTGTTACTTCTACACCATTGGCAATTTCTACGGTGACTTCTGTATTGACACTGCCAACTTCAACTTTTTTAACTGTCCCTTTTAAAGCATTCCGCGCACTGACTTGCATTTTATATTGCTCCCTGGTTCGGTATTATTGACAGATTCAATATAGCATTTACTATCTTCAAAATTTAGCGATATTAGGATTATCACTCTTTTTTAACCATATTTTTATATTTATCTTATCTCTGTAGTTTATACCAATAAAGTTGGAATAATTGAATAAAGTTGGTAATTTGGCTGTAAGATTATCTTTGAAGACTGAGTGTAAGAATTCAAGGATATAGGGGTGTAAAAGCTTTTCCTCACCTATACCCCCACACCCTTCTTACCCACAGGATGAATATTTTCCTGGGTTGTTAACATTCCCACACAACTTTGCTGGGTAAACTTTTAAACTGTCCTTAACCCGTGATAAACTAGCTTTACCAACTTTATTGGTTTAGTATATACTTTTACCAGTACAGTAGTGTAATTCAGTTCAGGTGTGAGGCTCATGAATAGTGTTTTCCGCAGCGCAGTATGGATCAGTCCAATACTGTTACTTGCTAGTTTTGTTACGACTCAAAAGGCGTTAGCAAATTCTGTAGTTCAGTCTCCAGAGGAATTACAGGCAGAAAGTATCAAGTTAGGTTCACCACAACTAAAAGATCATCTGGTTGCTCAAACGGAAACTGAAGTCAATCAAACCTCTGTATCAGAATTAACGCAAGAAACTGATAATTCCGATACCATGAGTCAAGTAACATCCGTATCGCAACTATCAGATGTCCAACCAACAGACTGGGCATTTCAAGCACTACAATCTTTAGTTGAACGATATGGGTGTATTGCAGGTTATCCCGATAGCACCTATCGGGGTAATCGGGCGATGACGCGCTATGAATTTGCGGCTGGGTTAAATGCTTGTTTGGAAAAAATTAATGAATTAATTGCCACAAGTACCGCCGACGCTGTGAGAAAAGAAGATTTAGAAACCTTACAAAAGCTGCAACAAGAATTTGCTGATGGTTTAGTTGAGTTGCGTGGCAGAATTGACCCATTAGAAGCACGCACCGCCGAACTAGAAGCCAATCAATTTTCCACCACAACCAAATTATCTGGGGATGTGATCTTGACCTTTGGTGGTGTGTATGGTGAAGAAAAAGCTTTAACTTCCGATGCGTGGCGGACTATCAATAATACCCCTGGTGGAAGTAGAACCGCTAGAGAAGCCGCAGCCTATAGAAGTGCTGGCGGACGCGACTTAGCAGATAACACAATTTTTGCTGACCGGGTGCGAATCATCTTTGATTCCAGTTTTTACGGTCAAGACCGCTTGCGCGTGATTTTGAGAGCGAATAATACTCTGGCTTTCAACGCCACAAATCAAGTCTCCGGGACAAATATGACGCGGTTGGCTTGGGATACCACTCTTGAGCCAGATAATAGTTTTGGCTTGGCTAAGTTATTTTATAACTTCCCGATTGGGGATAAGTTAAATGTGACGGTTGATGCTATTGGCGGTTCGTTCTTTGATAATTTCAACACCGTTAACCCCTTATTTTCAGCTGCAACGACAGGCGCTATATCGCGGTTTGGTCGTTTCGCGCCCATTTATCGTGCAAGTAACTCTGGTCTGGCGGTTGGTAGAGGTTCTGGTGTCAGTGCTATCTTCAAGCTGAGTGATGCTATTACTTTGTCAGGTGGTTATATAGCGAGAAATGCCGAAAATCCTCTGGATGGTAGAGGTTTGTTTGATGGGAGTTATGGCGCGTTAGGACAAGTGGCGTTTCAACCAAATAAAGATTTGACTCTGGCTTTTACTTATGCCCATTCTTACTTTAGTGCGGTTGATGGTAATGGCGTTGCAACTGGTGATGTGAATGTCTCCGGTTCGGAAGGAAGTGCGTTTGCGAATAATCCATTTGGAACAACTGCAATTCCTATTGCCACATCAGCTAATCACTATGGCATTCAAAGTAGTTACAAGTTGAGTAATAAATTCATCATATCTGGTTGGGTGGGTTACACACAGGCGATCGCCGAAGCCAGTTCTGGAAGAAACTCTGTTACCAATACAGTCAATAGAGGTGATAAAGCTGATATTTGGAACTGGGCTGTGACTCTAGGATTTCCCGACTTGGGTAAAAAAGGTAATGTCGGTGGGATTATTTTTGGTCAACCGCCAAAGGTAACAAGCAATGATTACGGGCCACGCACTCTGACGGCGACAAGTGCGCGTCGGGAAGATAGCGATACTTCTTACCATTTAGAAGCTTTGTATCGTTATCAAGTTAACAGCAATATCTCAATTACCCCAGGGTTGATCATTCTGTTCAACCCCGAACACAACCGCAACAACGACACTATCTATGTGGGGACAATTCGGACAACTTTCCGATTCTAGAAATTCTTAGTCAAATCTTTTAACTAAGTTGTTTGAGTACTCAACTGCTCAAACAGCTTTTTCATTCTATTCACACTCAAACCTCTCACCACGTACAGAAGATCAGTATATCCTCATAATTTAGGATAGTGGTAGATTAATCTGTACAACAGGTTTTCAGTGTCAAAACTTGTTTAATTTTGATAGCGATCGCCAAAGTTAGGTTCTCTGGTTAGAAAATTTTCTCAACTAAGTGTTTAAGCGTTTATTAAAGGTTCAGGTTGATGTTATGTAGGCGATCGCTTTGGTTCAGGGAACTTATTCTTCGTCAGAATGAGTCGCCGCTAACCGTTGTTCTTTCAAGTTTTGCAACTGCTGTAACAGAGAATCTACCTCGGCTTCCAGGTTCTTAAACTTGGCTTGCTGATCTGCTTGATAATAGGACTTGTTTAGTTCGTTAACTAAAGCAGCTTGGGATTTCCGTTCTGAAACACTAGATGTAGACATTGTTATATTAAATAGATACACAACTCAACTCACACCAATATTAAATATTATAGTAATGTCGGTTTAAGGTTTGTTAAATGATTGTATAGTTTTAATCACATCATTTAATGGATTGTGAGTTTTGTGATAAGCGACGGCGATGAGTAGTGGAGTGTTCCAAAGTTTCGCACTGACGCACCAAGTTTGGCTGTTGAGGATGGGTGTAAGGGTGTGGGGGTATAGGGGTGTAAGCCTTTCAGCCTCACCGAAACCCTTGATTTTTCCTCTCACTCTTAAATCCTAAAAAACGTAGGTGTACAAAGGCTTTATGGTAAACTAACTATCTGCACGAAATAAAAAAATCTCAAAAACTACACCAAACAAAGATAATATTTTTCTGGAATAGGTGGAGAAAGAAAGCTCAAACTTGGCTTTCGTATCCATAAATTAATCAATCTTTAGTGAAAAACTGTTAAAACCTGTGACTGTGAGCTTGTCTGTTGCTAAATCTCATCGCCAACCTTGGCCCGGACTGATAGAAGCCTACCGTGAGTACTTACCTGTCAGTGACACAACGCCTGTTGTTACCTTGTTAGAGGGTAATACTCCTTTAATTCCGGTGCCAGCGATCACAGAACGCATTGGCAGACAAGTGAGTGTATTTGTCAAGTACGATGGCCTCAACCCCACTGGTAGTTTCAAAGACCGGGGAATGACAATGGCCATTTCCAAAGCCAAGGAAGCAGGCGCAAAAGCCGTAATTTGTGCCAGTACTGGTAACACTTCCGCCGCCGCCGCCGCCTATGCTAAACGTGGTGGAATGAAAGCCTTTGTCTTGATTCCTGATGGTTACGTCGCTTTGGGCAAATTGGCACAAGCTTTATTGTATGGTGCCGAAGTTTTAGCAATTAAAGGTAACTTTGACCGCGCCTTAGAAATTGTCCGGGACATGGCTGAGAGTTACCCAATAACCTTGGTAAATTCCGTTAACCCTTACCGTTTAGAAGGACAAAAAACCGGAGCCTTTGAAGTGGTTGATGCTTTGGGTAACGCTCCTGATTGGCTATGTATCCCGGTGGGCAATGCGGGAAATATATCAGCATATTGGATGGGTTTTTGTCAATACCACCAAGCTGGTAAATGCGATCGCCTCCCCAAGATGATGGGATTCCAAGCCGCAGGTGCAGCACCATTAGTCAACGGTCAACCAGTCGCCCATCCTGACACCATCGCCACAGCCATTCGCATCGGGAATCCAGCCAGTTGGGATAAAGCGATCGCCGCGCAAACTGCGAGTCAAGGAAGTTTTGCAGCTGTCACTGATGCAGAAATTCTCGATGCTTATCGCTTATTAGCTGCATCCGAAGGTATTTTCTGCGAACCAGCCAGCGCCGCTTCTGTGGCGGGATTATTAAAAGTCAAAGACCAAGTACCCACAGGTGCAACAGTAGTTTGTGTATTGACTGGTAATGGTTTGAAAGACCCTGATACAGCAATTAAGCACAGTAACAGTCAATTTCAGCAAGGCATCCCCGCAGAACTGAAAGATGTAGCCACCGCAATGGGATTTTAAAAGTTGTTTTTGGCGATATGCGATCGCTTTTCGATCAACTAGAACCCCAGCTTTGTGAAAAAGTTGGGGTTTTATTTACCAATTGCGTATCAATATCATTAAACTTCTTGCATAAATACTTTGGTGTTGCTAACAATACTATTTAAAAGCTCACGCAAAGGCAAGGCAGTGCGTTGGGCGGCTTTGCCGACTTGAAGCAACTGCCGCGCAAAGACGCAAAGAGTAACAGAAAATTCGCTTCAGGTAAGGAAATATTAATACTGCTCATAACTTTGGTAGTTCAGTTGAACTTTCTTCTATGTTATCAGGGTTCTTAAACGTTGCCTTTGGGAGAAATGTAGCGATCGCAGCCTGAAATTTGCCACAAGGGTGATCAATTCAAAATTATGTAGGTGAAAAATCAAACCTATTCTTTAGGATAGATATACCCTTGCGGGAAATTGTGTTTTAGAAAACTTTATGAATATTTTTATACAAATACCGTTGATTCCTTGTAATCATAGCGATGCTGGGCAATCAATGTTGTTATGGCTGCATATTGTATCTGATAGTTTGATTGCGATCGCTTATTATTCTATTCCCTGCACCCTACTATATTTTGTTTGCAAACGCCGAGATTTGCCATTTAACTGGATTTTTTTGCTGTTTGCTTTATTGATGCTCAGTTGTGGTACAACTCACTGGATCGAGATTTGGACACATTGGCATCCTGTCTATTGGCTGAGTGGTGTGATGAAAGCGATCGCATCTGTAATATCACTGTACACTGCATTAGAACTGATACGTTTGATGCCACAAGCACTAGCTTTTCCCAGTTCTGTACAACTAGAAGCCACAAACAAAGAACTAGAGCGAGAAATTAGCGAACGCCAAAAAATAGAAGCGGCTTTACGGTGTAGTGAAGAACGTTGGTACTTAGCTGTGGCTGGTACGAGTGAGGCGATTTGGGATTGGGACATAGCAACTAATCAAACTTATCGCTCAGAACGTTGGTTTGAAATGCTGGGATATGAGCATCATGAATTAAGCTGTGAGGATGATGAATGGAGTAAACGCATACATCCTGATGATTATGCACAAGTAATGGCTGCTCAAACAGCTTATTTATTACAACAAGCCCCAGAGTATAACGTTGAATATCGATTACGCCGTAGAGATGGTAGTTATGGATGGTTTAGATCCCGCGCCAAAGCTGTTTGGGATCAGCAAGGAAACCCTGTGCGGTTGGTTGGTTCATTGGCAGAGATTACAGACCGCAAACAAGTAGAACTCGCTTTGCAAGAACGAGAAGCAATGTTGCGGCGAATTGGCGATAACTTACCGAATGGGGCAATTTATAAAGTCATTCGAGAATTAGATGGTAGCGATCGCTTTTATTATTTAAGTGCGGGAATTGAAAATATCATGGAAGTGAGTGCCGCAGATGCACTCCAAGATGCCAGTCTACTTTATCGTCAGTTTATCCCAGAAGACATCCCCCGACTTGAAACTGCTGAAAATGAGTCAAAACAGCATCTGAGTATTTTTGATATTCAACTGCGAATCTGTACACCCAGTGGTAAATTGAAGTGGTGTCATTTTCGTTCCTCGCCACGTCGGTTGGAAGATGGTCGCATAGCTTGGGATGGCATGGTAGTTGATGTTACAGAACTTAAACGCACTGAAGAAATACTCCGCAAAAATGAAGCTTTGTTAGAAGAAGCGCAGCGCGTTGCTCGTTTGGGTAACTGGGAGTATGACTTGGCTACAGGCAAAATTAGCTGGTCAAAAGGGTTGTTTGAACTTTTTCAACGAGACATTCAACTTTCAACACCCACATATACAGAAAATTTACAGCTATATCACCCCGAAGATCAAGAAAAATTAGACCAAGCTGTCAAGCGTGCTATTACCACTGGTGAATCTTACAAACTAGTTCTGCGTGCTACTAGAACTGACAATGTTGATATTTATGTGGAGGGGATTGGCTATGCCGAGTTTAATAGTAATGGAGAAGTAGCCCGCCTTTACGGTACCGCTCAAGATATTACAGAACGCAAACAAGCAGAAGCCGCTTTACAAGCCAGCGAACGTAGATTTCGTGGCATTTTCAACAATTCATTTCAGTTTATCGGGCTGCTGAGTGTTGATGGAACTTTGCTAGAGGCAAATCAAACTGCGCTCGATTTTGCAGGAATGAAGCCGGACGATGTAATTAATCGGCCATTTTGGGACACACACTGGTGGACAATTTCACCAGAAACTCAAGAGCAACTTAAACAGGCAATTGCTTCAGCAGCTCAAGGAAACTTTGTCCGCTATGAAGTGGAAGTTTTGGGAGCAAATAACCAAGTAGCAACCATTGATTTCTCCTTGCGTCCACTTCAGGATGAAACTGGCGAAGTTATTTTGTTAATTCCTGAAGGACGAGATATTACTGAACGACAAGCGGCATTACGCGATCGCATTCAAGCAGAGGAAAAATTACGTCGCAGTGAATTACAGCTAAATGCTGCCCAGCATATCGCCCATGTTGGCAGTTGGGAATGGAACTTGGGTGATGAACAGCTAATTTGGTCAACGGAAACCTTTCTGATTTTTGGTCTTTCCCCCATTCAACCAGCACCAACTCAAGCCGAATTTCTGCAAATGGTTCACCCAGATGATCGGCCAGTTTTGCAAGCTCATTTTTTAGCGGCGATTGTTGATGCTGTCCCGATTAACGTAGAGTACCGGATTATTCGACCTGATGGCTCAATGCGCTACTTAGAATCAAAAGCAGAGGTAGCTTATGATACAAAACGTCAACAGGTGAAGTTATTTGGAGCCGTTATTGATATTACAGAACGAAAACAAGCTGAGTTAGAAATTATCAAGAGCCGTGATTTGCGTGAAGCCATTTATAACGAATCTGCTGATGCTCTATTTTTGGTTAGTCCCCAAACATTATTAACCATCGACTGCAATTATCGAGCCGTAGAATTATTTGCAGCGCGATGTAAAGCTGACTTGATTGGAATAGAAGGACATACCCTGCATAAACGACCATTTAATTCTCAGGAGGTAGCTGAGATCCTCGCAAAAATGAATCAGCAAGGATATTGGAGCCAGGAAATCGAGTATGTTACCCAGCAGGGCAATTGTTTTTGGGGAAACACCGCAGTTAAACAAATTCAAGTTGCCCAGCAGGTGATGAATCTGGTACGAGTAACTGATATTAGCGATCGCAAACAAGCAGAACAAGCATTGCAAGAAAAAGAAAATTTTTTACGCAGTATTTACGACGGTGTAGCCCAGGCAATTTTTGTGGTTGATGTGGTTGATGATGATTTTCGTTATGCTGGTTTGAACCCTACTCACGAAGAACTCACGGGTTTTTGTTCCGATTATATCCAAGGCAAAACCCCAGAACAGTTGCTTCCTCCCACGGCGGCGATGAAGGTGAGACAACATTATCAAGATTGTCTCAACGCAGGCACAACTATCACTTATGAAGAATGTTTACCATTTAAAGGCCAAGAAACTTGGTGGTTTACCAGCCTGACTCCCTTGAGAGATGATCATCACCGTGTTTACCGCATTGTGGGAAGTTGTATTGATATCACCAAACAAAAACACGCTCAACAAATGCTCGAACTGCAAGCAGTGATTACACGCAACATGGCTGAAGGAATTTGCTTGGTTCGCGCCAGTGATGGAATTATCGTTTATGCCAATCCTAAGTTTGAGAAAATGTTTGGTTATGACACTGATGAATTAATCGGTCTACATATCTCAACTATTAACTATGCTGAGGATCAAGCACAAGCAGAAGCGGTAAACCAAGCCATCAGTGCAACTGTTTTAGAACATGGCGAAGCCAGCTATGAAGTCCACAATGTGAAAAAAGATGGCACACCTTTTTGGTGTAGTGCGACAACTTCTATGTTTGAGCATCCTGAGTATGGAAAAGTTTTCGTTGTCGTTCACCAAGACATTACCGAACAAAAGCAAGTCCAAGAGCAACTAAAAGCATCTCTAAAAGAAAAAGAGGTTTTACTCAAAGAAATTCATCATCGTGTCAAAAACAATTTAGGCATTGTTAGTAGTTTGTTACAAATGCAATGCCGACGGACGCAAGACACCGAAGCCGCAGCAATTCTGCGCGATAGTCAAAACCGCATTGCTTCTATTGCCTTAGTTCATGAAAAACTCTATCGTTCCGCCGATTTAGCAAACATAGATTTTGCCCAATACATCCCCGATTTAACCACTCATTTATTTGATTCTTACAATGTCACGTCTAACTGTATTAAACTTAAAATCCAAGTTAATAATGCCAGCTTAGACATTGAAACAGCCATCCCTTGTGGTTTGATTATCAATGAATTAGTTTCCAATGCTTTAAAATACGCTTTTCCTCATCAAAGTACAGGAGAAATTACCGTTAGCTTAGAGCAACAAGATAATTACAATTTGATATTAATCATTCAAGACAATGGCGTTGGACTACCTCAAAACTTTGATCCGAAACACACAAAAACATTAGGGATTATTCTTGTCCAAGGTTTAGTGAAGCAGTTAAGAGGAACTATTGAAGTTAATTCTCAACAAGGAACAGAATTTAAAATTACTTTTACAAAAAGTAGGGCATGAATATGATAGATATCTCCTCCGATATAAGCACAACCAAGACAGTGAAAGTCTTGGTTGTGGAAGATGAGTATATTCTTGCCATTAATTTGCAAGAAAGTTTAGAGTCTTTGGGCTACACCGTTGTTGATATTGCAGATACCGCAGAAGCCGCTATAGAAAAAGCAACTGTTCTGCGTCCAACCTTGATTTTGATTTGTAGTTAATCCCCAGTTACAGATTAAGTATATGAATCAAGTGGCAGAAACCCTTACAGGCTGGCAATTATATGAAGCGAGAAACCAATTATTAGAAAAAATTTTTTCCCTAGTTGACGAACAAAGTAAAATACCTGTATTAAATCCCATTCATACAGCTTTAGAACAAAAAACTACTGCATATTTAAGCGATCGCACTTTATTAATTACCAAAGATAAAAAAACTATTCCCATTGCCGATAGTGCGGCTCCTCTGCGCGACAACCAAGGTAAAATTACAGGCGCAGTCTTGGTATTTCGAGATGATACCCAACGCAGATTAAGCCAAGAACGCAATCTAGCCAGCGAACGCGCCCATCAGTTAGAAATTCAAATGGCAGAATTGCAACGACTAAACCAATTAAAAGAAGATTTTTTAGCAGCTACTTCTCATGAAATGCGTACGCCATTATCAAATATTAAAATGGCAATTACAATGCTGGAAACTATTCTCGACCGCCGACGGATGATTCAGTCTGGTAAACCTCCTGAATTAAATGCTGTAGCTCGCTACATTAATATCTTACGTTACGAATGCGAACGCGAACTAAATTTAATCGATGATTTATTAAATATGCGTTTTGTAGACGCAGATATGTATCCCTTAGAATTAACTTCTATGCGTCTACAAGATTGGCTACCTCATATTACTGAAAGCTATCAGGATATTGCCCAAACTCAACAGCAAATTTTAAAAGTTGAAGTTCCTCCAGATTTGCCGAATGTGACTACTGATTTGGCTATCTTGACGCGGATTTTATCAGAGTTATTAATGAATGCTTGTAAACATACTCCCTTGGGTGCAATTATTACAGTGGGAGTTCAATTAACCCAAATCTTTAATCAATTAAATTTTCCAGAAATTTCACCTGATGTGCCAATTTCTGGAGTAGAAATTATTGTGAGTAATTCTGGTGTCGAAATTCCGGTCAAAGAACAAGCTCAAATTTTTGAACCGTTTTATCGCATATCCCAAAATCAAAATCAAGATAAATTATCAATTTTTGATTATACCCAAGTTATGCAAAACGCATCTACATTTAATCATGGTAGTGGGTTAGGTTTAACTTTGGTCAAAAAACTCGTGGAATATCTGCAAGGAAATATTACAGTTACTAGTTCTCAAGGTTGGACAAGGTTTATAGTTCAGTTACCATTAACCTTGTCAGAGCATGTTTAGTGAAAAATTGATCATAAAGACAGTAGGAGACACGGGGGACACAGGGGACACGGGAGACACGGGAGACACGGGGGACAAGGGAGACAAGGGGGACAAGGGGGACAAGGGGGACAAGGGGGACAAGGGGGACAAGGAAGCAAGATTTATACTTTACATTTCTACCTTGTCTACCCCCTCTCCCTTGTCTAATTCCACTCAGCACTTTTTCAAAGGCCTAAATGTTGGCGTAGTGCTTGGCGCATAATCTCAACTGGTACAGTTTCTGTTTGTAACCAAATTTTTAAGGCTGCTGCACCTTGTTGAACTAGCATTTCTAAGCCATCAATGACTATAGCGCCTTGATTTTGGGCTTGTTGGAGGAATTTTGTTGGTTTGGGGATGTAAATTAAATCATAAGCGATCGCACCTTGGGGTAAATCAGCCATTTCTGCAACACTTAAAGGCGAGTTTTCTACTTGGGGATACATCCCAATGGGGGTTGTATTCACCAATAAATGTGCTTGCGGAATCAATTTGGACAAACTAGCCCAGGGATAAACCTGCAATTTTTCGGCTATGGGTGAACTTCCCCAACTATCACGAAACTCGATTAATCTTTGTTCATCGCGCCCCACAACATAAATTTCTGCAAAACCCAGTTGATAACAGCCTGCAACTACAGCCCTCGCTGCACCACCATTACCTAAAATAACTGCTACTTTCTGACTCCAATCTTGTTGGTATGTTGTTTGTAAGGGGGCGATGAATCCTTCAATATCTGTGTTTGTCCCTATCCATCCCTGATTTTGGCGAGTCACAGTATTAACTGCACCTATCGCCTGGGCTACGGGGGTAATTTCTGATAATAACGGCATAATTGCCTGTTTATGGGGAATTGTCACACTAAAACCTTTTACCCCAATTGCCGCAAAACCTGCGATCGCTATTTCTAAGTTATCAGGTGCAATCGGCAAAGGTAAATAAACGTAATCTAACCCTAATTCTGATATCGCAGCATTGTGCATCAACGGTGACAGTGAATGTTCCACCGGATGTCCAATTACCCCTAATAATTTGGTAGTGCCTGTAATTTTAGTCATTGGTCATTTGTCATTTGTCATTGGTCATTAGTTCTTCTCCCCCACACCTCCCACCCCTCCCACACTTCCCACACCTCCCACACCCCTATACCCTCACACCCCTATACCCTCACATCCTCTACAATTATTAACAACTACTTAACATTACTTAAAATTATGCAAGTTAGTACAGCCCCTTTGACAAATCCGGTTCCTGGGCAATATTGGCAGTGGCGAGGGCAGAAAATTTACTATGTACATGCAGGAAATTCACAATCCCAACGTCCACCGTTGCTGTTGGTGCATGGGTTTGGTGCTTCTACAGACCACTGGCGAAAGAATATTAGTGGATTGTATCAAGATTTTGAAGTGTTTGCGATCGACTTGTTGGGATTTGGGCGATCGGCTAAACCCAAACTCCAGTACAGTGGAGACTTATGGCGTGACCAACTGCATGATTTTATCAGTGAAATCATTGGTCGCCAAGCGATCGTTGCAGGTAACTCTCTTGGTGGCTATGCAAGTTTGTCTGTTGCTGCCCAATATCCTGATAGTGTTGCTGGGGTAGTATTACTCAATAGTGCTGGCCCTTTTAGCGAAACTCAAGCCACAGCAGAACCAGAAGCGTTACAATCACAAATCCAACCGCCCAAACAACCATCACCCCTACAGAAAATCTTGGGTAGTAGTGTCAAGTGGATTTTTAAACAATCTTTTTCCCGGTTTGTGATATTTCAATATGTGCGACAACGTTGGGTAATTCGCCGCACTTTAGAAAAAGTTTATTTAGATAAAACCGCAATTACAGACCAATTAGTAGAGGAAATTGCTCGCCCTGCTTATGATACAGGGGCTTTTGATGTGTTTGTTTCTGTTTTTAGCAGTCCTCAAGGGGAAAAAGTTGATGTGCTGTTACAACGCTTAACTTGTCCTTTATTATTACTTTGGGGCGAAGCTGATCCTTGGATGAAGGCGCGAGAACGTTCACAAAAATTCCGCCAATATTACCCCCAACTGACTGAATATTTTCTCAAGGCTGGTCATTGTCCCCATGATGAAATTCCAGATCAGGTCAATCAACTTTTAAGAGATTGGGTGATATCTATTTCTGAGTAAAAATGTAAAGTCATAATTCTATGTGAAAACGAGTGACATACTCTTTCAAGTAGGTTGGGTGTAGGGGTACAGAGGTATAGGGGAGCCAAGTGGCGTGTGTATGTATCTAAAACCCTTACGCCACAAACCCTTACACCCTTATACCCAATCTTAATAGACAATCTTGGTGCGTAAGTCCTGAAAGAGTGTTTTTTCAGAGTATATGCACCGTTTTCTCTGGAGAAATAATGATATTATTTCTCAATAATCCTCAGATTGTTCGAGAGATTGAATGCTCAGTAATGAAACGACTGCAATATTGTTTGCCCTAATATCGGCGTTTTTTGCAGCTTTAACGACTATCTTCGCCAAGATAGGAGTCGAGACGATTAACCCCAATTTAGCAACTGCGATCCGCACCGTAGTTATTTTAGTCATGGTTTGGGGTTGGGTTTTTGCCAAAGGACAACTAGATACACTGCTGACAATTTCGCCTAAAACTCTGTTATTTCTCGTCTTTTCTGGTTTATCAACGGGTTTATCTTGGTTATTTTACTTTCGGGCTTTACAAGTCGGGAAAGCTTCTTTAGTCGCGCCTTTAGATAAATCGAGTTTACTTTTGGTACTGGTTTTTTCAGCACTGTTTCTCAAAGAACAACTAACGCCGCAAGTGATGTTGGGAACTGGCTTGATTTTAGCTGGTACACTGGTTTTGATTCGTTAATATAAGCTAGTACAATTTAAGCTTTATTTGATAACAGGACTTACGCACCAAAATTGTTTGTGGGGATTGGGTGTAGGGGTGAAAGGGTATGGGGTGAAAGGGTTTTGAATACTTACACCCTTACAACCTCATACCCCTGCACCCTGTTCTAAAACCTTATTTTTTCGTTTTTTTGCGTAAGTCCTAGATATATTGAATGACAACCGCCTCACAATCTTAACTTATAACCAATGAGACTCAGCATTTCAAACCACATGCTGCACTTGGCGATCGAGAAAACGTTCTACCTCGGAAGTATTTATTAGCTTGATAAAATCAGCGACCAACTAAACCAACTGATGACAAATCAACCGCCTCAAACCTTGGATGTGGGTTTTAAGAATAGCCACGCTACAAAAAATGTCGCTGCTGTGAATAGTTGCGTTAAATCTAAAGCAGAGAGATAACCATCTGCAAAAGAAGCGATACTGCGATCGGTAATGCCAAAGACCCAAGAAGAGAGTCCAAATAGCCAAATCCCATTCTTGAGATTGCCTACGAACTCTTTAGAGTCGGATGTTTTTTGGTCTTTCATGTCTTCTACTCCGATGGTGGAAAATCCAGTATCTGCAAATAAAGAACGTTTTGATTTTTGACACTGATTTATAACTATATTAATAAATATTTCTTGGTCTTGACTAAAATGCCAAAAGACACATCTAGTAAATTCATCATTTATCTTTGGTAGTTATATCTCTGGGAGAATACCTAACCAGGGCAAAATTAAGTCACAATAGCAGTAGGCAATCATAGAGGGTGCTGCTATGGATCGTCTAGTTCAAATTCTTCAGAATATCTTTATTCGCCTTGAAGGTTATTTTTCTGTAGTTTTTAAGGCTGTTTTCGGTTTTTTTGGAAGTATTTTTGGCTTTTTTGCGAAAGTTTTCGGATTTAATAGCTCTGGCTATTATTTGGAATCTGATGCGGCGCAAACTATCAAGCGAGTTTCAGAAGAACCAGCAAAAACAGAGCAGAAAACCACCTCGGAAACTCCTTCATTTGTCCGCCGTCGTTCTCAGAAAAAAGTAGAAGACTATTATCTCAACATGGCTCGTGATGTTGGCAAGAAGTAAAAATTAACTGCCAATATCAATCATCTTCAGGTGGGCAATGTTTACAACATAACAGTCTGTTGAAACCCGATTGTGAACTATTGGCTCACCTGATTTTAAACTGGGTCACACTGACTTCAACTTCATAAACCATCATCATCTGGCGGTGCGTTAGGCGCTTGTATGTAGTTGTTGTGATTCATTCGCTCACAATATGCGCCTAACACACCTACGAGAACTTTTACTTTATCAGGACTTATGAAAGTGTCAAAATTGGTAGTTGGTGCGTGACGCTATCAATCTTATGACTACGTTCAAATCTTCTCTTTGCGTCACACACCCTACAGAAAAAATATGTCAGTTGCGTAAGTCCTATTTATAAATAACCTCTAAACCATGTGTTGCAGTCGAGACAAACGCTCTGAGTAGTTTTTGATGACGTGTAGTGCAAACATAGGTGTTTCTTGAACGGCGAAGAGAAATCTTCTTTCGTCTAAGGAGACGAGTTTGCATTCAGTTTTAGCGATCGCAGTATAAGTCCGATTCTTGATGCCTACAAGTACCCCTGTTCCAAACACATCACCAGTTGTAATTGTCTCTACAACTTTGCCGTTCACTAAGATGTTAATTTCTCCTGCGATAATACCAAGCATAAAATCACCAGCCTGTCCTTCTGCAAAGATGATCTGACCGGCTGCATATATTTGAGGTTCGGCTTGTTTTTGAAATATCTCAATGGTTACAACTGGATTTAACAACATTAGAGCAGTACCAAACTTATACTTAGGCGATATAAACCAGAGTAGATTATACTACTAGGGTTTGATATGCCAGTGACAAACTCAACAGATATTCATGCAGTTTATGGAAAGGTTTAAAAACCTGTAGAGTCAGATTTGAGATAAGAAGAATAGAGACAAGGGGGACAAGGTAGATAGATATTTGTCAATCAAATAGGATGGCTATATGTAGGATTTAATTTGATTTCTGAAAAAAATCAGTACATCCAGAAAAGATTTCTTTTCTACTCCCTACTCCCTGACTACATCAGTAAATTCGGAAATAAAACCATATTTCTATATCTTTAGATACTAGTATTTTCTGTAGATTTATCATTTTTTGCTAATTATTGTTAGTTTTTATTTACTAAAGATGAATGGCTAATGACGGATGAATAAATATTTTAATATCGCTAAAATCATTGACAAGTTTGGATTTTAGCTAAGGTTTGAATATGCGACGTATTGCTGATTTTATGTTGCTGATTGTTTGTGGCGGGGTTTGGTATTTACTGGGGATTTTATCAGCGATCGCTACACCGCCAATGCAAGTTAGAGAAGAAAGTCAAAGTCGCAAACCCCAAAATTTACTGGATAACAGTGATTGTTTATATAATGCGCGATCGCCTTATATTCAATGTGCTGTCAATCCAACACAATTGTGTGAGCAATGTATGTATTTTGTAGAATATAGCAATCCTCAATAATTGGTCTTTGTTTGTCACATCTCAAATCAGACTGCTATATTCTCAGATACTTCCCCTCTCATTCTGTAGAATTAAATTGAAGCTAACCCAGATTTGAGGGTGAAGTAAGCAGCACAAAATCGACCACCATCGGGATGTTTGAGTACGGCTTTTCCTAAATAAAAATCATCATCAATTTGAACTAATTGGTCTACCAACTCCCGAATCATAAATCGAGGGTTTTCTGGTAAATCGAAGCTCAAACGTAAAACGTCAATATCTGGTTCTAATAAACATTGATCACGGGAGGTCTGAAATTTAAATGCCAGGGTTCTTCCTCTCGTATCTGCCACATAACCATTATATGAAGGCCAAATTAAGCGCCCTAGTAATAAACCATCATTGGTAAAAATATTATCACCAGTGTGATTGTTGGCATCAAATGTTTTACCTTCCCAAGGTAGCCACATCTTTGTGATGATATCTAACCAACTATCTAAAACTGGATTGAAATTAGCAGTCAAAAACTCACCCCAATAGCGCCCGTTTAAAGTTTGTTCTGGAACTTTACCTTGGCGATAAATCTGATCTAAGGCGGCAATTCCACCTTTTTGGTCAGATTTTAACTGTCTTTTCGCTACTTCCAGTTCTGCACGTAAATTAACATTGAGTTGCTGATCAATATTCATGAGTCGCCTCACTGAGTTTAGTTGATTCCTGAATGCTAGGATTGACGCAATGAAGGAGATTTCACTATTGAGACTCAATCAAGTAACTGCTTATATTATGACAATTCACAACGCTAGATTCAGTCACCAGCGCCAGATTGAGTAAATTTACCTGAATCGGTCGGCTTAATTATCCACCTCAGACTTCCCCAGACAGTAAATTTGACTACCGTTGAATTTTTAATTTTTGCCAATTTGGCAAACAAATTGTTGTGAATACTGATATTGTTTGTATTGTGCAAGGGGTGTACCAGAAGTTGTCCTGACTTTATGGTCGGGGCAACTTCTCCAAAAATATTACCAGCAAGAAAAGTAGTACAGATAAACTGAGTCACCCAAGTCGTCTCAAAGTATTGTTCTCCGGGGTGTTAGTGCTGAGTTTTAAATAAGGTTAATAAAAGATAAAAATTAAATTAAAAATTTATAATTTATATATATAAATTGCAATAAATTCTGACTGCTGGGCGAAAATTGATGGTTTTTATAAAGTGTTAAGAGTTATTATCGATCCCAAGGAATAAATTAACAACTTGTAAAAAATCATATCAATTGAGTGAACTACCCAAGCGTTTACATTTCGGAACAAACCAGTCCCATAAATTTAACTGGCGATATGGGACAAGCTGTGCAAATTTCTATTCATGCACCGAGTAAATATATATGTACTAATTGCGAACGGATATTACCAGATTGGAAACAAGAACCCTTTTTTTGGGTTGTGGTTGTTTTGCAGCGATCGCAATTTTCTTTAGTGGAAAGCACCAAAGAAATCGAGGCGGAGAAACAAAAGTTACGCCAAAGGTTTATGGGATTTGGTTGTGATGTGGCTTTTGAATTGCGCGATCGCGGTTATCTCTCAGACTTAATTGATCCGCGTACAGGCTATCCTTTACTTTCGCGTCCCGGTGCAATGCCGCACAATGATACTGCTGTAGTTAAAGCGTTACTTGGCTATCCAGTCATTAAAAATAAATGCTGTGTGCTGGTTCATCCAATTTGGGGTACAGCAGTTTATCCGAGTATTTTAATCTCCGCCGCACCGCCAACGCTGATTGAATTTGTCGTTAAAGAAATCGCCTGTCAACATGGATGGGAAGAGGAAGTATGAAGTAAGCTGTTAAGCATTTAATTTGCACATTTAGGCCGCAGAGGGGCAGGGGGCAGGGAGCAAGGGAGAGGGTTTACAGCGTTTGCCAAAATGAAAATGATGCAATTTAAATGACGATTAGCTTATGAAAGTTTTTTTCAAGGATTTTTATGATCCAGACATTAGTAATGATTTTACTTCTTCCTCCGGTTGGTGAGCGAAGCCGAACCACTGCCTTCTTTTGCAAGACTGCGATATTCCCAAGGGTTGGTAAATTTGCTATCACTCCAAACACCTAGTTTTTGCTGTTGTGCTTGTGCTTCTGCTTTTTGAACTAAATCTTTACTCGGACATTTGTTTAGATAAGGGCGATAAACCTTAGCTAAACCTTCTTTTAATAAGACTTCTTGGACAAAAGTACCATCTTTTAAGCGGACTTCTGCAACCTTTCTACCATAGCGATCGCTATCTGTAATCGTCAACATCACGCGATCGCCTGATTGTTGGACTAATTGTTGTAAGCGTGCTTGTGCTTTGGCACCCCAGTCAAATTGATTGCGATCGCTGGCGAGTTTACTGTTCCTTTCTTTTTGGGAATGGGGTACTTCTGGCGCATCAATACAAGCAAAGCGCACATTGAATTTAATTCCTTTTGCATCTTTGACAGCTAAAGTATCCCCATCACTCACCCGTTCTACCAAGTCTCCAGAAGCACCAAAGAATTTATCGCAACTCACCAAACCCAAAACCATCACAACTGCACTTAGCCAAAGTACCATCTGTTTTGTTAATTTCTGCATTCAACCTCACCTAACTCTGATGGATGATACTATATTTGATTTTTGAAATAGATGCGGCTCCGATGGAAGTGGCAACATTAAAAATAGTGATATATTTACTGAGATCGGTTCTGATGGGGAGCAGCCATCAGACGTAAGGGGGAAAGTTCGGTGAGAATCCGGCACTGTCCCGCAACTGTGAACCAAAATTGGGTGAGTCAGGATGCCCGCCGATATAACTGAATATATTTACATAAATCTGCGAGGTACAGATTATGAACAGAAAAAAGCAGGCTTTAGCTAGTCTATGCCTGATGGCAGTAATTAGTTTTTATTTAGTAGTTGGTTTACCCAAACCCGCCTACGCAATGCACATTATGGAAGGTTTTTTACCAGTGCAGTGGGCGATTTTTTGGTGGGTTGTAGCATTGCCATTTTTTCTTTTAGGGTTGCGGAGTTTGACACGCATTACCCAAGCCAACCCCCAACTTAAACTACTACTCGGCTTGGCGGGTGCGTTTACTTTTGTACTTTCCGCCTTGAAAATCCCTTCGGTTACAGGTAGCTGTTCTCATCCTACCGGCACAGGGTTAGGTGCGGTGCTGTTTGGCCCCTTAACTATGTCGGTTTTGGGTAGTTTAGTATTGTTGTTTCAGGCTTTGTTGTTAGCACATGGCGGTTTGACAACTTTGGGTGCAAATGCCTTTTCGATGGCGATCGCCGGGCCATTTGCCGCTTACTGGATATATAATTTCACAATTAAGCTGGGTGGTAAAGCAAAAATCGCCATATTTCTCGCCGCAGCCATTTCAGATTTACTCACCTACATTATTACTTCTATCCAACTCGCCTTAGCTTTTCCCGCGCCTGTTGGTGGCTTCATTGCTTCATTCACCAAATTCGCCGGAATTTTTGCCTTAACTCAAGTCCCTCTCGCAATTAGTGAAGGATTGCTAACTGTATTAGTGTGGAACTGGTTGCAATCTTATAATCCTCAAGAATTAGAATTGCTGAAATTAATCAAACGGGAACCCCAAGGAAATGAATCAGTCTAAAAAAGGGTTGAGTAACTGGTTATTAGTATTAGCTGTATTGGCTTTAGCTGTTGCACCCTTAATCTTTGTCCGTAATGCAGAATTTGGCGGTGCTGATGGCAAAGCACAAGAAGCTATAAGTGAGATACAACCAGAATATAAACCTTGGTTTAAATCAATTTTTGAACCAGCTAGTGGTGAAATAGCAAGCTTATTATTTGCTTCGCAAGCAGCTTTGGGTGCGGGAGTAATTGGTTACGCAATTGGGTTATATAAAGGCCGTTCCCAACAACAAAAGCATGAAGAATGAGTTTGCAATTAGATACGTTAGCTTATACTAATCGGTTGCGAAAATTACCACCAGAGCATAAACTAATTTTTGCCTTGACTACTCTTGCTATTGCCCTTGCTACCCATCCATTCGTGCAGATTTTAATAGCAATTTGGATGGGTGTTTGGACAATGGTTTATGCCAAAATTCCGGCTAGTATTTATTTCCGTTTGTTATTATTTACCATCGTTTTTTGTTTGACAAGTTTACCCGCCTTAATCATCAATGGTGTGTCAATTAATGATTTGCCAAAGGTGCAATTAGATGCTTTATATGGGCTAAGTTTTGGACAATTCTATATTTATGTTAGTCATCATGGCAGTCTGCAAGCCTGGGCAATCTTCACCAGAGCATTAGCCTCAGTTTCCTGCTTATATTTTCTCATGTTAACTGTTCCGTTTACGGAAATCTTACAAACTCTGCGTTATTTGCGATTTCCAGTGCTGTTAACTGATTTGTTATTACTGATGTATCGGTTTATTTTCATTTTGCTGAATACAGCCAATGAAATATGGACAGCGCAAAATTCCCGTGGTGGCTATCGCACTTGGCGTATTTGGATGAAAAGTTTAGCCATATTAATTGGACAACTTTTACAGCGCACATTACAAACATATAATCAGTTTTCTCTGGGTTTAGAAGCGCGGGGTTTTGTTGGGGAATTTAAAGTTTGGCATCCTCGCCGCTATCATCCCCAAACCAGATATATTATCGAAGCAATTTGCGGCTGTATTTGTTTAATTGGATTGGAATTTTGGCGAAATGCAGGAATATTTATTAGAATTTGAGCAAGTATCTTACACCTATTCCGGCGCACAGCAATCAGCTTTGAATGGTCTTAACTTAAAAGTTCCATTGGGTAAAAGATGTGCGTTAATTGGGCAGAATGGTTGTGGGAAAACCACATTATTTTTATTAGCTAATGGTTTATATAAACCTAATGCGGGTGTTGTGCGGTGGCGCGGAGAACCGTTAACTTATCATCGTAATTATCTGGGGAAATTGCGTCAACAAGTCGGGCTAATCTTTCAAGATCCCGAACAGCAATTAGTAGCTTCTACTGTGGAAGAAGATATATCTTATGGTTTGTGTAATTTAGGACTTCCAGTTTCGCAAATTCAAGCACGAGTAGAACAAATATTATTAGAATTTGGGTTGACAGCTTTAGCTGAAAGACCAGTACATCATTTAAGTTTAGGACAAAAAAAGCGGGTTTCTATAGCAGATGTGATGGTATTGAATCCTGAATTATTATTGTTAGATGAACCGACAGCTTATTTAGATGTGAAACATACACGGAATTTGCTGAAAACTCTGCAAAAAATTCATCGAAATGGTACGACTTTAATGATGGCAACCCATGATTTAGATTTTGTGTATCGTTGGGCAGATTGGGTTTTTGTCATGGATAAAGGACAATTGATAGTAGAAGGTGAACCGCAAGATGTATTTAGTCAGCGTTCTTTATTAGAAGAGTTAGAGTTAGGCGTACCTTTGATATATGAAATGTTATTCGATGGGTTATCAGGTGAGGATGAAGCCGTTAGACAAAGGGTAAGGCAAAGAATATTAAAATTATTTCATGATTTTGCATCGTGATATAGCAATCCTAAATCATTTGTGAAATTCTCTTTCTTTTCTTCCTTCTCTTTCTTTGTGTCCTTTGCGCCCTTTGCGGTTCGTTAAAAATAATAATTTTTCACAACTCACATAGGATTGCTATATGGTTTAGACTTGTCAATAACTGCGGTTTGCTAAAGTGAGAAGTATCTAATAAATCCCCAGCTTGACAAATGGTGAATACACAAGCAATACCTCCTTTGGAAAGTGGCGATCGCTTAACTCGTCCTGAATTTGAACGTCGTTATGATGCTGCACCCCATATCAAGAAAGCAGAGTTGATTGAAGGAATCGTTTACGTGGCCTCTCCCTTAAGACATGAACAGCATGGTAAACCCCACAGTCGGGTGATGACTTGGTTAGGAGTCTATCAAGCCATGACTCCTGGTGTTGACTTGAGTGTGGAACCAACAGTCAGATTAGATTTAGATAACGAACCCCAACCAGACGCAGTACTTTTTATTGAACCTGCGGCGGGTGGACAAACTCGATTAAGCCGTGACGGTTATATTGAAGGTTCTCCCGAATTAATTGTGGAAATTGCTGCAAGTAGCGTCTCAATTGATACGGGTATTAAAAAGCAAGTTTATCGTCGGAATGGGGTGTTGGAGTATGTTATCTGGCAATCTTATGAGAATCAATTGGCATGGTTTTGCTTAGTTGATGGCGAGTATCAATTGCTATCTCCTGGTGCAGATGGCATTATTCGTTCTCAGGTGTTTCCGGGGTTGTGGTTGGCAGAGGAGGCGCTGTTAAGTAATCAGATGGCGCGAGTTTTGGAGGTGTTACAAGAGGGGTTGAAGTCGTCGGAATATGCTGCGTTTGTGCAGCGATTTGTTTAACTAACCACAGAGACACAGAGAACGCACAGAGAAAGACTCTGGGTTTCAAAATCAACGCTTCTCCTCAAGCACAATTGTAGACTCAGCAGTGCGTCCAAATTCTTCTGGTGCATACTGCAAATGTGCTTCTGCGCCAGGCCATGTATATGTACCGGGAGTCACAGAACGGACTAGGTAATGTAGGCTATAAACTCCTGGTTCGAGGTGGTCGGCGTAGGCGATAATGCGATCGCGGTAAATATTGCGATAACCAAGTTGCCAACTATCGGCTTTGGCTTGCAATGCGGCTGTCGCAGTTTGAAAACTCTGGTCTACGGCTTCAAACCCTGCTGGTAATGGGTCTTTAATGACTATATGGTCTACAGGATGGTCTGCAATTATTTCTAAACCAATATCAAATACTTGTCCACTATCGACAGTTAAGGGTTTATCTACAGCATACATCCCGGTTTTTTGCAGAACTTTTTCTTCTCCGACTTTGCTAATTTCGCGTGTGACACGTAAACCGTTAAATCTGCCTGGTTGATTACCTTGCAAGCGATAATTATAGGCAACTAAATAATGTAATTTGCCCCTACCCGATTTTTGTATTATCAAATCATGACGACCACGGGGTAATTTATCCATTGCAACATTTAGCTGCAAGTTAGGATTTTTGTAACCATCAAAGCGATTTTCACCTAACTTTTGACGAGCTAATTGAACTGTGGCGGCAAAGTTTGGTGGTGTGGGTTGGAGTTGACTATATTCTACTAAAGCTGTTAAAGCTTGAGCATTATTATAGTTAGTTTGCCATGTGCCATTGCGGCGTAAACTTAATAGACTTTGGAATAATTTATCCAGAACTTCCGGTTTACTTTGTTTGGCAATAAATAACCTTAAAGCTTGTGCTTGGGCGGTGGTAGATGAATTCATCCATCCCCAACTTTGGGGTAAACTAATTACGGCGTTGCGTCCAGTTTCATAGATATTTTGTTGTAACTGGTTCAACATTTGTTTTGATTCATCTTGCCATTCGGGGAATTGCGATAAGTACCGCGCTAGTTTGATTTGGGTGACGATATCAAAGTTATTGAGTTGTTGGTAAATATCGCCTAAGAAACTATTGCTTTTATCACCTAATTCTGCTAAGGCGATTAAGGCGTTTAATTGCAGTTGATTTTTACAAATTTGCTGTTTACAAAATTCATACTGTCCTGGGTTTGCTACTACCTTTTGCAGATAATTTTTCAAGCGCGTTAATGTTGCAGAATCGATAAAACCAGGAAATGCTTGATTAGCTTTTACTAAAGATTCCGCCGAGTATGCAGAAACCCAAGGGTCTGATTTTTCTTGTC
This sequence comes from Aulosira sp. FACHB-615, assembly GCF_014698045.1. GTDB lineage: Bacteria > Cyanobacteriota > Cyanobacteriia > Cyanobacteriales > Nostocaceae > Nostoc_B. The sequence continues at coordinate 82,772 of NZ_JACJSE010000007.1, read as the reverse complement.
CTGGATAAGCAGCAAAACCACCATCGGCTATTTGTAATTTTTGCAGTTGGGTAATGGCTTGGTTTGCTTTTTGGCTAGGATTAAATTCAGCGAATGTTTGACTGTATTGTTTACCTAAAGTTTGCAGGTTAGCAGCAATAATTAATTGACTGGCGGCTGGTTCTGCAAAGGGTAAATCATCATCTTCTAAAACTTGTTTCGCGGGTGCTTTAATTTCGGGTATTAATGTACTCGCTAATTGAATATCTAAACCACCTGCTTCCGGGTAGACATTTTTATCAACATTCAGGGGAATTTTGACTTGCTTTTCTGTCACGCCAGCTTCTACAACTTGTTCGGTAATTTCTAACGGCTTCACTTCTAAAGGCAGTTCAAAAGCATCGGCTGTATTATTTAGTTGGGTGGTGAACCTAACTTTACTTTCACCAACGCCACCTGCAATCATGGGGAAGCGATAAGCTTTGGTGGCTGGTTCAGCGTTGGTTTGCAAGGAAGTTGTGGTGGGGTTATTTTCCGCAAACTTGACTGTACCGCTAAGTTCGCCGTTAATTGAGAGGTTTCCGTTATTCCCGGTGGTGTTGGTGACAGATAAACCAGCGAAGATGCGATCGCCTGGACGGACAAACTGTGGCAAGATGGCATTAGTTAGCAGTGGTTTGGTGGTGATAAATGTCGCATCAGCGTTACCAAAGCGCAAGTTTCCATCAGTAGCGACAGCCATCACTCGCCATGTGGTAAAATCATCCGGTAATTTAAAGGTTATCTGCGCCTTACCACTCGCATCAGCTAACACTGAACCGTTGTAGTAAGCCAAAGCTTGAAAATCTGTGCGGACGCGGGTATTTGCTGCACCGACAGAAAAACCACCGCCATAACCCCAACCTTTAGGCTTCGCTATATCTTGGGGTTGTATCACCACATCAGGACGATTATCGCTGAACCGGGTAGATATTTGCTGTTCTGCGTAGACTGTATCTACCAAGTCTGGCGGACGATAACCAGATAGTTGCAACACCGCTTCATTCACCACCATAACAGTAAATTGTCCTGGGGTGGGGTTATTTTGGTTGTCTTTCAGTTCTAGCTGTATTGTTTGTTCTGCACCCGGTTCTAAAGATGCTTGCAAAGGTGTGACTTGCACCTTTAAATATTTATCTTGCAAGTTGACTTTAAAAGGTGAGAAACCAATTTTTACTAATTTATCTAAACTTCCTGGTTCGACTTGGTTGAGAGGTGCGCCTTGTCTGACTAATACAGCTTCTACTGCTGCATTAGGTAACATTTCTGGTGTGACTTGAAACTGAATTTGGGGTGCGCCTCCCTTGATTTTGGTTACTTGTTGATAAATTGGTTTGTCTTTAATTACCGCAAAATATAATTCCGCTTCGGGGTAGGGAGATTGAATTAAAGCTGTGGCAGTTTCCCCTGGATTATACTCTTTTTTATCTAGTTTAACTTCTAGGCGATCGCGGTCTTCCGAACTCCAATAAACTGGGGTTTCTCCTGTTGCCCAAATTTGTAAATCTGTCGCCGTTAATTCCTCTTTTGTATCCCTAAAATTAGCTCTAATTCTGTATGAGCCTGATTCGGGTGGTGTTAAAGTTAATATCTGGGGACTATCAGCAGAAGTAATATCTGTTTGTTCTACTGTTTTATATTCCAATTGATTTTTCGCAGTGCGACTTCCTTCCACTAACTGCGTCACACTACTATATTTCATCTGTTGTAATTCTATCCGTACCCGTTGACCTGTGATGGGTTTCCCTGTAGGTTCAGTCACTATTATTTCTACAGGTAAAGCCTTACCAGCATCAGCAATAAAATTACTTTTGAGTCCAATAAGTTTGTTACTGGGTAAAGCCGTAAACTTTTGAGAAGCAGCCACAGATAAATTAGAAACATCTGCAACTTGCACATCTACTTGATAAGTCATTGGGTAAGGTAAATCTTTCGCCACCGTCACAGTTTGACTCGTTTTACCACTTGCATCTAACTTGTCACTCGTTTGCAAAACCTCACTAGTTAACGATGGACTTTCTTCCGGCCAAAACCATTGTCTCCCAAAACTAAATTCTTCCCAACCTTTAGGGATAAAACTAGTCTGTTGGCGCGTGACAAAATATTTGGCTTCCCCAGCTTCCACAGGCGCACCAAATAAATAATTACTAGCGGCTTTCGCTTCCACTTTATCGTTAGCTAGGGCAAATTCTTTATCTAAATTAAGTTCAACTTTAAAGTTAGGCGGTTTAAATTCAGCCACCCGAAACTCGCCGGAAATTTCTTGTCCTGCCTTACCTTTACCTTGGATAGTATAGTAGCCCAAAGCTTGAGTTTTCTGAATGGGTAACTCTAGAGAAAATGTCCCAAACTCATTGGTGGTTTTGCCACCTAATTGGGTTTTCTGTCCGTCGGGATTAATTAGAGTTAATTGATAAACAGCGTTTTTATCTTGCTGGAGAGTCCCATTTTCTAAATAATCAGCAAAACCAGTAAACCAAGCTTTTTCTCCTGGCTGATATAAGTCTCTATCAGAAAAAATTACACCTCGTGATTCTGCTTTAGCTTCTTGCCAACCTGCATCAATACCATAACCAAAAGACCCGCTATATTCTTCGGTTCTCGCAAAAGCCCAATCTTGATTTTCTCGCGCAATTACTAATAGTTGTGGCGATTTCGTAAATCTTTGATTATCAGGAAAACACTGTTTTAAATTATCAACTTGTAGTCTTAAAGTGCCATTTTCATCAGTTGTACCAGTCGCGCAAGGTACAGCATTACTGGGATATTTTTCCTCTAACTTTGATGGATAAACTTCAATAGCTGCATTCTTAGCTGGTGAACCATCACTCAAATGATGCACCCGAATTAAACCAGAGTCAGGAAACCATTGACTAAATACACCTAAATTTGTCAACTGTACTAAACCATAAGTTACAGGTTCCCGCCACAATTCCTTGCCATTATCTTGATATTTATTTGTGCGTGCTTGGACTCCATAAGCTAACATCCCTGTTGGACTACCAAGCTTTTCTCGTAATGGGACATTGACATCAACAAGTTGATTTTTCTTAGAGTTGACTTTAAAGCTTTGCCATGAATTTAGCTGTGGTAATAACTCATTATCATTGCCTTTTGGCGAAGCACTATTAAAATAGACTAAATCGCTGGGCTGAACTACACGATAAGCAGCTTTATATTTCGACTCTGGTAAATTAACTGTACTAATATTTAACTGTAAATTTTGACTGGAGGGAAAGATATGTAAATCTGACGGAACCCAAATATCCCCCGCCAAATCGCCAGTATTATATTGTAGGGTGACAGGTTTATTTAAAGTCTGTCCGAATTTATCTTTAATATTTGTCCCAATCGTAATTTTATAATTAGTCGCAGATTCTAAAGCGTAGGGATTAATCGTCACTAAATTAGATTCTTCTGGAACTTGGAACAGTCGAGAGATATCTTTTGGTGCTGGGTCAACTTTGATATTATCTTTAACTGAATCTGCCAGTAATATATTATTAAATTCTAGCTGCGGACTACCTTTAACAAACCTTCCATAAGTACCGTTAACATCAGGTTGTCCGTAAAAGTTGATGGTTTTAAACTCTAAAGGTGAATAAGTCGCCAACTTACTTACAGACTCTTTATCTGTAGGTAAATTACCGTAATTTGGTAATATACCAGGGGAAAATACCAGACGGTAATTAGTCGCTTTTTCTAAACTTTGCTGGGGTATGAGATTATAAACCCAATTACGCATTGAAGGGTCAAACTTTGCTAAAGGGTCTTCACCTTCTGTTGGTTTTTCCTCTTTCGCTAAGTCTATATTAAAACTGATATCTTTATTTTTACCTTCGGGGACAAGCTTAAGATGTTTTTGTAATGAATCTAAGTTTAATTCGACATTTGAAGTAAATTGCAGTTTTTGTTTTAAATCTATAGGTTGAATCTCTGCCTTTTCCACAGGATTCACACCGGGTAAATCAGTCAACTTAATAGGTTCAGTATTAAAAGTCCAAGCTAAATCTTGATTTAACTTGTGATTTTTTAAATCTGCCAAACCTGCTTTTAAAGTAACTTGAAACCTTGTGGCTTGGGGTAGGGATTTATCTACTTGAAAACCTACCATGCGTGGTGTTAAAAAGCGAAATTGACCGGGTAAAGGCGGCCATACAGTAAATTTTTGTAATAAATTTTGCTGTTCTGGGCTGTCAAGGTTTTCAACAGGAATTAATGCTTCCTTAAAACGGATACGAATTTGATTTAAAGGTGTAGCATCACCAATAGGACTAATTTGTTCAATCCAGTCTGGTAACTTTGGTGGGGTAAGGGGAGAAACGGCGGGTAACGGTTCTTTGTTTGAGGATACACCTAATAAACTACAGCCACTAATGCTGAGTACAAATGTCAGAATTATAAATAATTGCAGAACAATTTTAATAATCATATTAAATCACTTTTAATCTCTTCTTTCTTTGCGCTCTACCCTGCGGGAAGCCGCTCGCGCGTCTATGTGTCCTTTGCGGTTCGTTAAACAGTCTTGAATTTATCAATGTTTTGGCTAATAATTGCCTATAAACGAACCGCAAAGAGCGCAAAGGACACAAAGGAAGAGAAGAAAGAGGAAGGAACGTGGTATACAATGGATAACCAATTTAGTGTAGTTATTTCCAAAAATCACTACAATTCTTAATTTAAATTGGTATAAATTGTTAAGTCTTTGCAATATTACCTGATAAACAAATAGCCACTACGTCACAATTAAAGTAGGTTTTACTATCCAGGGGAGTCCCCGATGAGACTAAGTAGGCGGCTCATCCGAAAGTCAAAATTTTTCTTAGCTGTTGTATTTGTATGCTTAGTGGTGCGACTACTGCCCTATTTTGCGCCTATACATACCGCAGATATAGCCCAAAATCAACTGGCTTTGGAATTTAGCGATCGCAATGGGCTACCATTAGGAACAATCCTCACCCGTGACCAAGAACATACCGCCGTCGTCCCCTTAAATCAAGTTTCTCCCCAATTTATCAACGCCATTATCGCCGCCGAAGATAGTAGTTTCTACCATCATGGCGCGTTGGATATCAAAGCAATTATCCGCGCCATCAACCAAGCGATTCACGCCAAACAAATAGTCTCTGGTGCTTCTACAATTACCATGCAGTTAGCACGAATGTTAGAACCATCCACCCGCAACTTCTCAGGGAAATTGCAGGAAATTTGGTTAGCTTGGCGGTTAGCGGCGGGAATGAATAAAACTGAAATTCTCGCTGCATATATCAACCGTCTGCCAATGGGTGGCAATATATATGGTGTAGAAGCCGCATCCCGGACTTATTTTTCAACACCCGCCAGTGAGTTAAATCTTGCCCAGGCTAGTCTTTTGGCTGCTATTCCTAATAATCCCACCTACTTTGACCCGCTACAACATTGGGATAGACTCAAACAGCGTCAAAAATACGTCCTCAACCGGATGGTACAGGATGGTTATATCACTCAACAAATAGCCGAGAAAACTCAAACCGAAAAGGTGGTTTTTCAGTCTCGCCAACGGGGAATTATCGCTGCACCTCATTTCTTGTTTTGGTTAGCCAAGCAAATGCAGATCCCCCCAACCCCCCTTAGTAAGGGGGACGATGTTCCTTTTACCCCCCTTAGTCCCCCCTTGGAAAGGGGGGAAACAAGCAAATCTAGTTCCCTCCCCTTTCCAAGGGGAGGGTTAGGGTGGGGTAATTCCAACACTAGTAGTAATTCGATAACTGATGGGTACATGGTAGCCTCAAAGAGGGATCATCTCATCCAAACCACCATCGATAGACCATTACAAAAATTCGTCGAAGCCCAAGCACAGCAAGTCATCTCTACCCTTGCTGCTAACAACGTCCACGATGCAGCAGCTTTGGTAATTGACAACCATACGGGCGAAGTTTTAGCTTACGTCGGTTCACCCGACTATTTCAACGAAACCAAACTTGGACGTAACGACGGCGTACAAGCCCTACGTCAACCCGGTTCTACCCTCAAACCCTTTGTTTATGAGTTGGCGTTAGAAAAAAAACTGATTCGCCCAAACACCATCTTGGCTGATGTCCCCGCCCACTATGCCATTCCTGGGGCGAAACTTTATAGCCCTACAGATTATACTCAACGCTTTCTCGGCCCGGTGCGGGTGCGGATAGCATTAGCCAATTCTTTAAATGTGCCTGCGGTGAGAGTATTAGAGAAAATTGGCGTACCGAACTTTCTGGAACGTCTGCATGAATTAGGCTTTACCCACCTCAATCAAACCCCAGAATATTACGGTTTGGGTTTAACTCTCGGTAGTGGCGAAGTCACGTTATGGGAACTGGCTCAAGCTTACGTCACAATAGCGAGACAAGGACAACCCACCCCACTTGTAACAACACTCTCTTATTCCCCACTCCCCACTCCCCACTCCCCACTCCCTACGATATGGCAACTAATTACTGATATGTTGAGCGATCGCCACGCCCGTGCCACCGCTTTTGGTGTAGACTCAGTATTAAACTTGCCCTTCCCCGCCGCCGTCAAAACTGGTACTTCTTCCAACTTCCGCGATACTTGGACTGTGGGCTTTACCACCGACTACACCGTTGCAACTTGGGTCGGAAATTTTAATGGTGAACCAATGCGTCAAGTATCTGGCGTTATGGGTGCAGCACCTTTATGGAACCGTATCATGTTGCACCTGCACGAAAACCAAGAACCCGCAGTGTTTACAGTTCCCCAAGGATTAATTCAACTTCCTATCTGTGCAAACTCAGGTTTACGCCCCATGTCAGATTGTAACTCTGTTGTGCAAGAGTATTTTTACCCAGAAGATAAAATTGCTTACGCCACTCAAGACAAGTTTAATTTACCGCCCGAATATAATGATTGGTTAGCCAAGCAGCAATCAAATTTTGTCTCTAGTAATTTACGAATTGTCTCCCCCCAAAATGGTGATTTGTATTTACTATATCCAGGTACAGAAGGACAGCAAAAATTAGAATTTAAACTAGCCGGAAATCCATCATCAGTTGAGTGGCGGTTAAATGGCGAACAACTAGATACACAATCAACTAATCTATTTTGGTATCTGCGTCCAGGAAACTGGAATTTAGAAGCGCGGAGTGCAGACACCAGCGATAAAGTGAGTTTTCAAGTAGAATTGGCTAAAATTCGCCCAACAAAGCGGGGTTTTTCAGTTGTTAATTCTCAGAGGTAAATGTGGTTTTTGAGTATACCATAAAAAGTGCCAAATAATAGCTAATACTTGCTATAGCAATTCTCAATTATGTGAGAAAAGTCGGGTATCTAAATTTCTCATCTTCACACATTAAATATGTTTGCCATCGTTCATCTTGAGTCAAGATTTGGGAATACTAAGTTGACGTAAGTTAACACAGTACTAGCAATTTCTAGCATGACATTGGCATTTGTTCCCTATTCTATCTACGTGACAGGGTTTATTCCACATGGACATTGTTATCTCTGGAAACCCGAACTTGTATGGCTAAATATTATTTCTGATGGTGCGATCGCTCTAGCTTATTATTCCATACCTCTGCTATTAATTTACTTTATTTCCAAACGTCAAGATGTCCCCTTTAATGGAGTATTTCTGTTATTTGGGGCTTTTATCTTGGCTTGTGGTAGTGGACATTTAATAGATATTTGGACGCTTTGGCATCCTGATTATTGGGTTTCATCGATTGTCAAAGCGTTTACAGCAATTATCTCAATATATACAGCCTTTGCCTTAATTTATCTCATGCCACAAGCTCTGACGCTGCCTAGTCCAGCACAGTTAGAAGCTATCAATAAAGTGCTTAAAACTGAAATTATTGAGCGTAAACGTATCGAACAAGAACTACGCCTTGCTGAAGAAGCTGCTAAAAATTCTAGCCAAGCCAAGAGTGAATTTCTTGCTAATATGAGCCATGAATTACGCACACCACTCAACGGTATTCTTGGCTATACACAAATTCTCCAACGCACAGAAAAATTAAGCGAAAAAGGGAGTAAAGGTGTCGGAATTATTTATCAGTGTGGTTCTCATTTATTAACCCTAATTAATGATATTTTAGATTTGTCTAAAATCGAAGCTAGAAAACTAGAATTAAATCTCATTGATTTTTATTTACCTGCATTTATCGATAGCGTCAGTGAAATTTGTCGTATCCGCGCTGAACAAAAAGTCATCGGGTTTCATGTATTACTTGACCCAGATTTACCTATTGGGATTCGGGCTGATGAAAAACGTTTACGCCAAGTGTTGATTAACTTGCTTGGTAATGCTATTAAATTTACGCAACAAGGCAGTGTTACCTTTAAAATTAAAGTTATTAACCAAGCTATTCATGATGAAGGTAAAATTATCTATAAACTTCGTTTTGAAGTGATAGATACTGGCACAGGTATTACACCCGAACAACTCGAAAAAATCTTTGTACCGTTTGAACAAGCAGGAAGTCAAAAACGCCAAACAGAAGGCACAGGATTAGGACTAGCCATCAGCCAAAAAATTATTTCATTGATGGGCAGTCAAATTCAAGTAGTAAGTGAATTTGGCAAAGGCAGTACTTTTTGGTTTGAAATAGAATCACCAGAATCTAAAGATTGGGCGAAAGTTTCTAGAGTAGTTGAACAGGGAATTATTATTGGTTATCAAGGAAAAAAACGCACAATTTTGATTGTGGATGATAAATGGGAAAATCGCTCGGTGATTGTCAATTTATTAGAACCAGTAGGGTTTGATGTCATAGAAGCCATTCATGGAAAAGAAGCATGGGAGAAAATCAACACTCATCAACCAGACTTGATAATTACTGATTTAGTCATGCCTGTGATGGATGGGTTTGAGTTGATTAAGAGTTTGCGTCAGGCTAGTCAATTTGCCAACATACCTGCGATCGCTTCTTCTGCCAGTGTCTTTGCAATTGACGAATATAAAAGTATTGATATGGGCGCGAATGCCTTTCTCTCTAAGCCAGTAGAAGCAGAAACACTCCTGGAACTACTGCGGCAATTTCTACAACTGGAATGGTTATACGAAAATCAACAAAACACTACAAACCAACCTAAAACAGATACTTTAGATAATTTTATTTTGCCAGCAAAAGAAGTTTTACAACAATTCTTAGAACTCACTCAAGATGGCGATGTGCAGAACATTTTAGAACTGGCTGAACAACTAGCTTCTCAGCCGCAGTTCCACAACTTTACTAATCACATTATCCAGTTAGCAAAAAACTTTCAACTCAAACGTTTAGAAACTTTTATTCAACAACAAATTAGTTAATACAGCATCATGAATCAGGTTTTAACAAAGGGATTTATTTTGATTGTGGACGATAATCCCACCAATTTATCTGTACTTTCAGAAGCACTCGCGGGTGAGGGTTGGCGTTTTCGTGTCGCGGTGGATGGCGAAAGTGCGATCGCTCAAGCCGAACGCAACCAACCAGAATTAATTTTACTAGATGTCCAAATGCCTGGTATTGACGGTTTTGAAACCTGTCGTCGTCTCAAAGCAAACCCGGTAACGCAAAACATACCAATTATTTTTACCACAGCCTTAGCTGATACAGAAAGCAAAATTCACGGATTTTCCCTGGGTGCGGTTGATTATATCCCCAAACCCTTTGCCCAAGCAGAAGTTATTGCGCGAGTGCGTGTGCATTTACAACTCCAGCAATTAACCCAATCTTTAGAAGAACAAGTACGCGATCGCACCACTGCGTTACAAAAAGCCCAAGTACAACTGGTACAACAAGAAAAACTCTCAACTCTTGGAGAGTTAATCGCGGGAATCGCTCACGAAATGAACAACCCCATTGGCTTTATCGTTAACAATATCCCGCCCTTACAAGAATATATTGCTGACATCACCAAGCTACTGCAACTGTACGAACAAGAATATCCCGTCCCAACCGCCACAATTACGACTTTTATACATAACTTGGATTTGCCATTTGTGCTTGAAGACTTAGAAAAAATTGTCAGTTCCATCGAGGTAGGTTCCGAACGCATTCAACACCTTTCAACCTCACTCCGCAGTTTCTCACGCTCAGATAGCGACACCAAATTACCTGCTGATTTGCATACGGGTATGGATAGTACGCTGTTGATTTTACAACATCGCCTCAAGCCTAATGGCGATCGCCCGGCAATTGAAGTGATTCGCGCTTACGGTAAGTTACCTCATGTTCCCTGCTACATCGGTGAAATGAATCAAGTATTTATGAATCTGCTGGCTAACGCCGTTGATGCTCTGGATGAAGCAATTATCCAAGGTAAAATGAGCGATCGCATCCCGCAAATTCAAATTACCACCGATGTCAATTCCCAACAAATGGCGGTAATTAAAATTGCTGACAATGGTATCGGGATTCCTGAAAGACTCAAACAACGACTGTTTGAACCTTTATTTACAACAAAACCCGTCGGTAAAGGTACGGGACTTGGTTTATCTATTGCCCATCAAATTATCGTCGAAAAACACAACGGCACAATGGAAGTTAATTCTCAGCCCGGTATCGGAACCGAGTTTACCATCGCAATTCCCATCTCATGACGATACTTTACTTAGATGACGTAGACCATAGGTATAGCAAAATGCTTGGAATTGGAGAATATTTTTATACCTTGCGATCGCCTAAATAAACTTAATAATACCTCTTCAGAAATTTGCTGTTTTGAAATTGATGATTTAAAGTAGTGCTGAGTTTTTCGGAAACAATCATCAATGACTACTTTAACGACAGAAAAGCAAAAATCCACCAAGCAGAAAAAACAGTCTTTTGGGCGCGTAGATATCGGTTCTCCCAAAGTTCCATTCCGCAAAACCAAAAAAATCAAACAAGAACATGAGTTACTCAGTGACTGGGAACACGCTAGTTAATTAATTACGACTGGCAAAACTCCACTGACACAATTGAGATACTGGTGTCATTCGGGGGCGATTGTATTGGTAAAATCCCTCAAGATTGAGTAAAGCTTTGCGGTACAAAATCCACGTAGCACTATCCTCGTCAACATTGACGGTATTGAGGATATTTGCCTGACTAAGTGTTAAATGTTCTTCTGCATCCCACTTAAATTCAGCAGAATCAACTGTATTTTTCTGCGGAATATCCCACACAATACTTAGACCTTCGCCTGTGATCAGATTTTTATCTGCTATCCCACGCACACAAACAAATTGATCAGAGTGCGGATACCCATAATAACCATTCACTTGATTTCCAGTTTTAGAGAAATTAAAACAAACTCCAGCACCATCCCGCCAATTTTGGGGGTCAGGTTGACTGCAAAATTGATATTGACCATTTACTAAACCGGCAATATTGACTGGTTGATTTGTTAACTGCAAGTCTTGAGCAAAAAGAACCTTACCAGAAATCAGTGAACCTGTGAATAAAGTTAAACAGACAATACCCATTGGTAAGAAATTGCTCATGATTAGCATTATCTCACCGCTATATTTCTGGGAGACTTGGTTGGAGAAAAAGATTTAAATTAACTAATTTCTACACAACTGGGGACGCAGCAACCACCATAAACATTAGCAATGCCAACATCAAAACCAAGAGTTTGACAATTAGGTAAGTTGTAGGATCATAAAGTGAAAAATCGCTAAACATGAGACACCTCCATTAACCATGTTTGCAAAGTTAATTTCAGCAATAAACCTGAAGGGGAAACAGAGGCTAATTTCTATTTTTACCTTTGTTTCCTACATTTATATTTTCTCTCAAAATTCTCTGACCAGAACCATTATGTAATTTTAGGTAACATTTCTCCTGTGTAAGCAGGGTGGGCAGTTTGCCCGCCCAATTAATGCGATCGTAATTTTAAGTATGTTGACATAATTATTTATATTTAGAAGACGCATTTCGACTCCCTTCGACTACGCTCAGGGCAAGTCGCTCAATGCTCAATAGCCTTGCTAAAAGAGGGTTGAGCGCAGCGATGCACTGAGCTTGTCGAAGTGTCGAAACCCGCCAATCTCAAGTTAAGTTGAATTCAGTCCTTCTACTTAATTTAACTTTCAGGCACATCAATCAAAATACTGCCTTCTTCCACACGTATTGGAAAAACTGGCAGTGTTTTTTGTTGTGAAACTAACGACAATACCTTACCAACTCCTGGCGGCCAGGGACACCAATTATTCACCTCGCCAGTACCTAAATCAAAAGCACTGCGGTGAAACGGGCAAACAATCGCGCCGTCTTCAATTTTGCCATTCTTCAGAGGTAATTTTAAATGTGGGCAAGTATTTTCTACTGCATATAATTTATTCTCATGATTCAGCAAGAGAATTTTGCGCTTACCGACATTCACAACTTCTCTCGCACCTGGGGCAAGTGCATTAGCCGCCAGAACTTTAGTCCAGCCCATTGAGTTCTCCTTCATTAATGGATCTGTTCTCAGTTTCCCGCAATTGTGACCCTAGTGTGTATTGTTGCCTCCTGACTGCTTCCATAACAGGCGGTATAACATAGAGTAGACAAGATACTCACTTTAAATTACTTTACAAAGGTCGGAAAAAATGGGTCGCATAAATCCCTACACCCTGCAAATGCAAATTACCCGGATGTTTGACCAAGGACAATCATTTTTCGCTACAACCAAAGTCCAGGAATGGTTAAAAGAACGCAATCAAAATCCCCTAGACTACGATATTATTTTCCACCAAAAACCCGCGCCTCCTGGCTCTAAAGAAGTCATGGTGGTAGAAATTGAACTCCGACGCAAAGATGGACAGCCTGTAGATGCTTGGTTGCAAGAACAAGCCAACCTTCATGCGTAAGTCTTGAAAGTGCTGAGTGCTGAGTGCTGAGTGCTGAGTAGTAACCCAGTTCCTCGCAAATGCTTGGTGGACTGCTATAAAATTTAAGATTTTGGATTTTAAATTATCCGTAAGAAGGGTGGACAAAGTTTTGTCCACCCTTCTTGCTATCGAAATGATTAATTCTGACTTCTGACTTCTAACTTCTTCATCAATGATGATGATGGTGATGATGTTCAGTTAAGTGAGGATTCACTGTCACAGCTTGTTCTGACAGCAAATCGGCAATATGAGAATTTGCCCATTCTGCCGCCATTGCCAAAAATTCTGGATTGTCGTTCACACAAGCCATCTGCACATAATCCACACCAGAATGCTGCTTTTCTAAAGCATGAATAATGTGGTGGACATCTAATAAAGTTTCATGGTTTTCCGTAGCAAAACCAATGGGCATAAATACTATGACTTTTGCCCCTAATTGAATCAGGTTTTTAGCAGCTTGTTCAGCGTTCGGCTGTGTCCATTCAATTAAAGGTGTATCGTGATTCAACCAACCCACAGATATTAAAGGATAGCGGTTAATCAACTTATCTCGGACTAAATCATACAGTGCTTGGCTTTCGGTGATCCCAGAGGTAAAACCTTTGGCTTTGTGGGGACAACCGTGATTCATTAATACAATCCCGATTTGGGAAGGTAAGTAATTTGCGGCTAAATCAGCATCGATTTTTTCTTCCACCAGATGCGCCATCAAATCGATGTATGCTGGTTCGTTGTAAAAAGACGGAATGTAACGCTGTCCTTTCACCCAGTGTTCTTCTCCGGCTGCGATTTCGGCTAAAGCGTTATTTACTTGCTCGATCGCAATTCCACTGGTAAAAATCGAATCAACAACCAACAGTGGGTAAATTAACAGCTTATCAAACCCTTGGCTGTGGATTTCTGCTAAAACTTGCTTGGGTAAGAAAGGCGCACAAAAGTTAAATGCTTTGAATACTTTAACGCGATCGCCCCACTTCGCCTGTAAATTCTGTTCAATGCCGGCTCGTTGCTGCTCAAATATGGCATTGTGTGGCGAAATAAAATCATGGTGTGTATGACCCCATTCATGGCGGTCAAATAAAGCCAAAAGCCTTGCTAGAGGCGGATAAATCCAAGTTGGAACGGGTGCAAACTTCGCTGTCAGTAAATTTAAAGCCTGTTCATTATAATTGGCAAAATCTTCGTAGCTTTCGACTTCACCATAGCCCATCAATAATACAGCTACACGGTCTTGACCAGGTAGATGCTCATGGGTGTGTTGCAATTTTTCTGGGGTAGCAACCACAATACATTCCTCAATATAAATTCAGAGTCAAGAGCTAGGTAATAACTCTCGTGTATTTTTCTGAATCATAAATCATTATCCCTTCCGGGGGGATAGGATAACCAGAAAATTAACAACAATACTTCAAAAGACATACTTAGAATTAATCCTAGATACTGAGTATGACAAAATAATTACCGAGTATCCTCAAGAAAAATTTAACTAATTCGTTCTATTTATGCAAGATTTTTAAGTGTTTTTTATATCTTTTTGTTTAAATAGAAATACTTAATCTAATTCTGGATGAATGAACAAAAACACTAGAACGAGCAACTGTAACTTGTGAGCATAAAAGATAAATGATGATCATCCTTTGCCCAGGAATTCATGAACCCGAACTCACGGAAAACTTTATTTCAGGATGTTTAAGCCAAAAAAGAGATAAAATTATGGTGTTTCCGGGGCAAGGTGTTTTAGCATTATCAGCCCCACATATTTTGCAATTTTTAGGCGATCGCTGCAAAAATCGTCAAAATTCACCTATTGTATTTATTAGCTTCAGTGCGGGAGTCGCGGGAGCGATCGCCGCCGCCTGGAACTGGCAAATCTTGGGAGGACAAGTCAAAGCGTTTATTGCTATAGATGGATGGGGTGTACCTTTATGGGGGAATTTTCCTATTCATCGCCTCAGCCACGATTATTTTACACATTGGAGTTCTTTGTTACTCGGTAGTGGGCATAATAATTTTTACGCAGAACCAACCGTTGACCATTTATCTATGTGGCGATCGCCCCAAAATGTTCAAGGTTGGTGGGTAGACTCTTCTTATGAAGATTTTCCCCAACAAATGCGCTTGACTGCTGCTGAGTTTTTGCATTTGTTGCTAAAACGCTATGAATAAAAATAGTCCGGAAAACAGCGTCAGTAAACAGGAGTGAGAAATAGGAAGCAGCCAGGGAGCAACTCTACTCCCCACTCCCTACTCCCTACTCCCCCAGCTGTTCTATCTACCCTAGTCGTTATCACTAAGAACCGATGTTTCCAACTGAACCTGCTGCTGTCAATCATGGGTTTAGCGCACTGCTAAAAAACCGTGGCTTCATGCTTCTGTGGATTGGACAACTTATTTCCCAGTTGGCAGATAAAGTCTTTTTCGTATTGATGATTGCCTTACTGGAATTTTATCCAGCCCCACCAGGATTAGCCGAGAACTCGATGTACTCAACCTTAATGGTGGCATTTACCATCCCCGCCATTTTATTCGGTTCTGCGGGCGGTATATTTGTCGATCGGTTGCCAAAAAAGTTGATTATGGTAGGCTCCGATATTGTGCGTGGGCTATTAACACTGTGTCTGCCCTTTTTACCAAGAGAATTTTTTATTTTATTAATTCTCACCTTTTGCATCTCTACAGTAACGCAGTTTTTTGCCCCCGCAGAACAAGCAGCCATCCCTTTGTTAGTGCGTCGAGAAAATTTAATGGCAGCCAACGCCCTGTTTAGCAGCACCATGATGGGCGCGTTGATAGTAGGTTTCGCCATTGGAGAACCCATATTAAGTTGGGCTAAAACCCTAATGGGAGAAGAATACGGTCAAGAAATTATCGTTGGCGGACTGTACATTTTATCGGGTGTGATGATGCAGCCGATTCAGTTTAAAGAACATAAACCCCATCGAGAACATCGAGTATCTGCGAACCCTTGGGCGGAATTTAGAGAAAGTGTGCGCTATCTCAAGAAAAACCGCTTAGTATTAAACGCAATGCTGCAATTAACCACCTTATATTGTGTGTTTGCAGCTTTAACAGTCCTGACAATTCGATTAGCAGAAGAGTTTGGTTTAAAAGAAAAACAGTTTGGCTTTTTCTTAGCAGCAGCTGGAGTCGGAATGCTCATCGGGGCAGGAATTTTAGGTCACTGGGGGGATAAATTACACCACAAACCCTTGCCTTTGATGGGATTTTTAGCAATGGCACTCGTTTTGGGAGTTTTTACATTTACCCATAACTTATTGCTGGCATTAGGGCTGTGTACATTGTTAGGTATAGGTGCGGCCTTGATTGGCGTACCCATGCAAACTTTAATTCAGCAGCAAACACCGCCAACCATGCACGGTAAAGTATTTGGCTTTCAAAACCATGCCGTAAATATTGCTTTATCTGTACCTTTAGCCATCACTGGGCCATTAACAGATGCCCTTGGGTTGCGTGTGGTATTAGTGACAATGAGCGTTGTAGTTGCTGCCGTTGGTGTTTGGGCATGGCAAAACACCCGCCGAGTATTACAGGATGTGATTTAAAAAGCTTGATAACTCATCGTTAGCGCAATTTGAGGATGAGTTTGGTGAACACATAGCAGAAGGCACTCCGGCAAAGCCGGAGAAGTCAAAAGTAAAAAACCAAAAGTCAAAAGTATTCTTCATTTTTGCCTTTTTACTTTTGCCTTTTGACTTACCGCTACGCGGTTGAGGCAGAAGGCAGGAGGAAAAGTCTTACTATTCCTGGCATTTAAACTTTCAAATTGTCCTAACATATCTGACTACGGCTATAGATGAAATAAGGGAAAGTATCAAAGCAGGCGATAACATTCTCACCAAGAAATCGTAGAGTCTGCCTAAGTCATAAGGGAATAGCTCGTGCCTCAAGAAAAAAATCAGGGGTGTGCTGGAACACATTCCCCTGATTTGCTTTTAGCGCAGTTCCAAGCCCGTCGCCGTGAACCGTAACCGCTCTGGGCGTACTCCCAAAGCAGTCTCTAGGGCTACCCCGGCAACCTCGCGGTAGGTATTGAGCAATTCTTGGTCGTTCTGCTCAATTGCTACTGTGTAGCCTGCCAAAGGTAGGGTCGCCATCAGCACAAAGGTTTCATAGAGTTTTTGGCGCTCTTGGCTGTTCAGTGCTTTAAAGGTCGTCGATGAACCAAAAGCCGCATCGCTATTTGCTTGGAGATTCATCAGCGCGGCTTCGGTGGGTTCTTCGCCGTAGTGTACCATGTAGCAAACTCCCACCAAGTAAGTGAAGGCCATCGCCACATTGTTGGGGCGGCCTAAACGGCGGGCTTCTTGCTCGAAAGCTTTGAAGCCCTCGGAGAAGGCTTTGGTTGACTCGCGTACTACGGCGGGGTCACTGCTCAAGCTGCGGGCGAACTGCGTCAGCAACAATCGCTGCGGGACGGGTCGAAAAGTGGTTTTTGGGGCAGTTTGGGCTTGGGTGCGGGCGGTGGTTTGGGCGCTCCGGTTGCTGTTGTTGCTCCGATTGATGCTGTTGAGCCTTCTCTGAGCTTCACGCACCAGCGCAGCATTTTGCTGAACGCTGAGATAGGCGTTCATGTTGCTGAAGCTGAGACTACTGGGTGCGCCAAATTGGGCCATAGTTGGTTTACCAGAGACACCAACGACGATGGCGGTAGTGAGGATGACCTTGATGTATGGGTTCATGGGTTTTCCTGTATGGGTCTTGGGATTTACACAGTTGAAAACTTGAGCATTACAGTGCCATTTTTCACACTTACAATTAAAATGTTACACCCTACACAACTTGCCAAAAACGATCGCCTACGGTGGGCAGATGCCCTCCCGCCTTCTGCTATGATTTCAGCAAACTTATACCATTTTGGATTTTAGATTTTGCGAAAAGTTGCGTGGGCGGGTTCCCCGACTTGAGCAAACTTTTCAAGACAGATTTTGGATTGGGTAAGGGTTAATTGGTAAGCTTTTGAGCCATCCATTTGTCGCAATCATTTTTTAATTTGGTATTATCTATCCTGCATTGCGCGAACGGTGAGTGATAATCATGCTGAATTGTCTATGATTAAAAATAGTCAGCTTTGCTGATTAAAACCAGCGCAGCTTTGTTATTTCATATTTTTAAGATATTCAGCACAAACAGATAAATCTGTTTATCACTTCTATCCTGTGATTGATATTTAAAAAATCGGTAGGCACTAAATCGAACTTTTCCATTAAAATGAAATCTTAACTACAGAATTTCAGCGTTAACTTAGCTATTATTTGAGGTTCGATCGTGACCTTGAGCTTGCCTTCCCCGATTAGTCCCGCAAAAACCGAGAATCAACACCAGTCTGCTGCTCAATCGTCAGTTGTGACACCCAAAAGGGCAACTGGTGGTTTCGCTTTACTAGATAGCCTGCTGCGCCACGGCGTTGAGTATATATTCGGTTATCCTGGTGGGGCAATCCTGCCGATTTATGATGATTTATACAAAGTAGAATCCACTGGTGCGCTAAAGCACATCCTGGTAAGGCATGAACAAGGCGCAGCCCACGCCGCAGACGGCTATGCCCGCGCCACTGGTAAGGTAGGAGTTTGCTTTGGTACTTCTGGCCCAGGGGCGACAAACTTGGTAACAGGCATTGCTACAGCCTACATGGATTCAATTCCAATGGTGATCGTCACGGGACAAGTACCCCGGAAAATGATCGGTACAGATGCGTTCCAAGAAACCGATATTTACGGCATTACTTTACCCATAGTCAAGCACTCTTATGTGGTGCGTGACCCTAAAGATATGGCCAGAATCGTGGCTGAAGCATTCCACATTGCCAGCACCGGCAGGCCAGGGCCAGTTTTAATTGATGTCCCCAAAGATGTCGCCTTTGAAGAATTTGATTATGAGCCTGTAGAACCAGGTACAGTCAAATTACCGGGCTATCGCCCCACCGTTAAGGGAAACCCGCGCCAAATCAATGCGGCAATTAAGTTACTGAAAGAAAGCCGTCGTCCATTGTTGTATGTTGGTGGTGGTGCGATCGCATCTAACGCCCATGAAGAAGTTAAACAGTTAGCTGAGTTATTCAATATTCCTGTCACTACCACATTGATGGGAATTGGGGCATTTGATGAACATCATCCTCTGTCTGTGGGGATGTTGGGAATGCACGGCACAGCCTACGCTAACTTTGCTGTGAGTGACTGTGATTTGCTGATTTGCGTGGGTGCGAGATTTGATGACCGCGTAACAGGGAAATTAGATGAATTTGCTTCCCGCGCTAAGGTCATTCACATCGACATCGACCCAGCAGAAGTCGGGAAAAACCGCATTCCCGAAGTACCCATTGTTGGTGATGTCCGCAATGTACTGCTTGATTTGTTGCGGCGCTGCAAGCAATCTGGGGTTAAACCCACACCCAACCAAAACCAAGAATGGTTGAATTTAATTAACCGTTGGCGGGAAGAATACCCCTTGGTAGTTCCCCAACACCCCGACAGCATCTCTCCCCAAGAAGCCATTGTCGAAGTTAGTCACCAAGCACCCCACGCCTTCTATACCACAGATGTGGGTCAGCATCAAATGTGGGCGGCGCAGTTCCTCAAGAATGGGCCACGCCGTTGGATTTCCAGCGCGGGTTTAGGAACGATGGGTTTTGGCTTACCTGCGGCTATTGGTGCGAAAGTCGCCTTCCCCAACGAAGAAGTGATTTGTATCAGTGGTGATGCGAGTTTCCAAATGTGTTTACAAGAATTGGGAACAGCAGCACAATATGGAATTAATGTCAAGACTGTAATCGTCAACAATGGTTGGCAGGGAATGGTGCGCCAGTGGCAACAAGCCTTCCACGGCGAACGTTACTCTTGTTCCAACATGGAAGTCGGGATGCCAGATATTGAGTTGTTAGCGAAAGCTTACGGTATCAAAGGCATTGTAGTTAAAGAACGGGAGCAATTAAAAGATGCGATCGCCGAAATGTTGGCACATAACGGCCCTGTCATCTTAAATGTTCACGTCACCAGAGACGAAAACTGCTATCCAATGGTAGCCCCTGGTAAGAGCAACGCTCAAATGGTCGGTTTACCCAAGCAACCACCAACCAGTTCTGTAGAACCTGTTTGTTGTAGTCACTGCGGTAGCATGAATGCACCGAACCATAACTTCTGTTCTGAGTGTGGGACAAAGTTGTAAGTTAAATAACTTGGGGTGTAGGGGTGTAAGGGTGTAAGGGTGTAAGGAAAGCAGAAGGCAGGAAGAAGGTATTCCTGGTGAAAAAATTTCACAGTCATAGATGAAAGATATCCTTCCCCTACACCCCCATACCCTTAAACCCCTACACCCTCTTTCAAGTCAATTAGAAAGGTTCTCAGACCCTCTACAAAGTACTTCTTTCTCTCACACCCCCTTACACCCTCACACCCTCACACCCACTCAATAGGGATCTGAATTAAACCTCCCTCGCTTCACACTCCTAAAGTAATAACCCCGATTTGGTGGGTTTCTCAGGTCGAATGTATCGCCACTGGGAACCCGCCAAATTTTATAGTCATGGTAAGTCAGTGGTGTTCGGGGTTTACATATCTCCGGCGGGTGGTCGCCCAAGACAAAGTAGGCGGCGTTTCTCCCCATCACCTTGGCTAGACCATATTTATCGATGACAAGGGATGTCTCCTCACTAATAGCTATTCCTAAAACGCGGTTAGCTTTGCCATCCTGAATTTGTCGCGCAATAAAAGCCATAATACGACCCATACGTTTGCGGCTATCAAAGTGGGTATCGATGATGGTTCCGCGCAAATGACCCCATTGAAAAAAATCATAAGAAAAGGTGATATTTCGATAAGGGTCTTCGAGTATTTCTCTGGTTTCTATGCTGTCTTCGCAAGCACAAGAATCGTAGATATACTCACTGTGAATCATTGCACCTGCACTCGTCCCGCCAATTGCACCGCCTCTGGCGTAGACTTCTCGCACAGCGTTTTCTAGTTTGGTGTTTTTCCAACTGCGGATATATTGACATTGGTCTCCCCCAGCAAAGAAAACTACGCCAGCTTTTCTAACTTTGGTGACGATATCTTCGCGGTTGGCATCATTGCGGTTACTAATGATGAGTGTTTTGACTGAGTTTACACCTCTCATACCGTAAATCAGATGATTGTAATCTTCACTGCCATAGGCGCGGAGAACTACCACATCAACTTTATTGGCGCTGCTACTAGTATCTCCACGAACTTGGTCAATCATCCATTGAATAGCCTTCTCAACATCAGGGCCACCGCCGCCTAAATTTAGTACGGGGCCAGCTAGACGAGGAAGGTGGGAAAGGGGCGGAACAACATCAACAGTGTTGTCAATGAAGTGGCGTTTCAGGTATGCTGTAAGACGGGTTATTAAACTGGCACCCATTCTTAACAACACAGTTCCCAAATTCTTCCAGAACTTTGCTATATCTGGGAATGCCTTCGTCATACTAACTTTATAGAGCAAACTGCATTTACTGTTTACTCTCGCATCAGAAGGCTTGAAATTCCCAGCGTACAGGTCTTGTAATGTTTTTTAACCTCAAATAGTCCAGAGTAATCATTTTTTCTCTGGTTTAGGGGCAGTATGCTCAGTTTTACGCTGTGTTTAATTACCAGATAACTTGCGATCGCTCCTGCACCACTCGCTGATAAACTGACTCTGTTTGCTGGGCTAGTTTTGACCAGCTAAAGCGGCGTTCTAAATCTTCGTAAGCGTTATCTACCAGCCATTGCCGATATCCGGGGTTTTTCAAAACCTCCAAAATTCCCCATGCTAAGGAATCAGGATCATTTACCCCAGTGACGATACCTGTTTTGGTATGCTGAACAACTTCCGGGAAACCACCCGTGTCAGAAACTACCACGGGTACGCGCGATGCAAAGCTTTCTAAAGCCACAATCCCAAAGGGTTCATAAAAACTAGGGAATACAGCACAGTCGGCAATGGTTTGAAATTTATCTAAGTATTCATCAGATAAGAAACCAGTAAAGTAGCATTTCTCCCAAATACCTAAATCTGTGGCTTGGCGTTTAAGATGATCGGTATTACCGCCACCAATAATCACAAATTTGACGTAACCACCCATCTCTGCAAGAACTTTGGGTGCAGCATTTAATAATACTGGTACACCTTTTTCATAAGTCATCCGCCCGACATAGTAAACAATTTTTTCACCATCTGCGGCAAATTGGCGGCGAAAATCTTGCGCGTGAAAATCTTGGTGATGCTGTTTTTTCTCTGGACGGATACCGTTATAAATCACATCGATTTTATCCCAAGGGCTGCTGAGGGCGCGTTCTACCTCTCGGCGCATATAGTCCGTACAAACGATAACGCGCCAAGCATCGAAAGCAAGTAAGTTTTCTTTGCCGTGAATATAGCGTTGAATATCGTTATGAATGCCGTTATAGCGTCCATGTTCTGTGGCGTGAATTGTTGCAATTAAAGGGATTTTAAAAGTATGCTTGAGGGCGATCGCAGCATCACCCACTAACCAATCATGGGCATGGATAATATCAAACGGCCCTTCCTCCAAAATTAACTTACCACCGTGATGACCCATGCTTTGGTTAAGATTGACAATCCAGTGAAAAAAGTCATTACTATGTCCCACTGGTACCCGATGCACATTTATGCCTTCCACTACCTCATACATCGGTGCTTGACCAAATTCCACTGTAATTAAGTGGATTTCATGCCCTAACTTAGCTATTTCTGGATACAACTCAGCTACGTGTCTCGCAATACCGCCGACTATTCTTGGTGGAAATTCCCAACTTAATACAAGTATTTTCATGTACTAAAATCTCCAAATTTTTATAAATTTCTCAAAAAACTAGCTGTATCTCAAAAATACAAGGAGAAGAAATCTATTGAGTCGGTATGTTTACCAAAGTTTTCTAATTTTTTAATAATTTTAGGGATAGATCACAGGTTATCAAGGTTGAGCAGATTAGCAAATACCTTATGAAACTTTCTAGATTAATTGATAAATGTTCCTGTGGGGATGAAGTATCTTACCCCTTTGTTGAGTTTTATGTAAGGTGTAAGGGTTTAGGGGTGTAATACCAATTCACAGAATTACTGATACAAATCACTTCCTCTGCTTCCGGTCACCGAGCGACTTGTAGCAAGTGTTCGCGCAGCGTCTCCATCAGGAGAAGTCGAGGCGCTGCTTGCCGATATGTATCATTTTTAAAGTGAAATGGTATAAGGGTTTGAAACACTTAAACAACCCAACCAATACACCTTGATACCCTAAACTAAGTTCTTCTTAATTTCCAGACTTAAGTAAAAACCATCAGGACATAAATAAAGGAATGTCAAGAGAATCTTCCCTTAGACATTCCTGTAGTTGCTGTATGCAGTTAATAACAGTCTTGATTTAATAGGACTTATGCAGTGAGACGAAAAATCAACGTTGTGGGGGAGGGTGAAGGTATTCAAACTTCTTACACCCTCAAGCCCTCACACCTTGCACCCATTCTTAACAGACAACCTTTGTGCGTAGTCCTGTTTAATTTTGATCTAACCGTAAAACAGCCATAAAAGCTTCTTGGGGTACATCTACTGTACCTACAGCCTTCATCCGCTTTTTACCTTTGGCTTGCTTCTGCAAAAGTTTCTTTTTCCGGCTGATGTCACCGCCGTAACACTTGGCGAGTACATCTTTGCGTAAGGCAGGGATATGTTCACTGGCGATGACTTTGCTACCAATGGCGGCTTGAATTGGCACTTTAAATTGATGGCGGGGAATTAATTCTTTGAGTTTCTCAGCCATTGACCGCCCGACGTTATAAGCTTTATCGCGGTGGACAATCATTGCTAAAGAATCCACGGGGTCGCCGTTAATCATGATATCTAGCTTTACCAGGGGATTTTCGCGGTAGCCAATGATATGGTATTCCATACTGGCATAACCGCGCGATCGCGATTTCATTTGGTCAAAAAAGTCGGTGACAACTTCCGCCAAGGGTATTTCATAAGTTAAGGTGGTACGCCCTTGGGTGAGATATTTCATGTCTTTGAAAATACCACGGCGATTTTGTGACAACTCCATCAATGTGCCGACAAAACCTTCCGGTGTAATCATTTCTACCTGTACATAGGGTTCTTCGATTTTCTCGCGGTCGTTGGGAGCAGGCAAATGGCTAGGATTATCAATATATAATTCCTCGCCCTTAATAGTAGTGACTTTATAAACCACCGAAGGCGCAGTAATAATTAAATCCAAGTCATACTCGCGTTCTAGCCGTTCCTGCACGATTTCCATGTGCAGCAAGCCTAAGAACCCACACCGGAAACCAAAACCCATCGCGCTCGAAGTTTCTGGTTCATAGTGCAGCGCCGCATCATTGAGTCTGAGCTTTTCTAAAGCTTCCCGCAAGTCTTCAAATTGGTCAGCATCGATGGGGAACATCCCACAAAAGACCATTGGGTTGGCTTCGGTGTACCCTGGTAAGGGGTCTACGGCTTTGGCGTTAGACAAGGTAATGGTATCGCCTACCCGCGCATCGGCTACGGCTTTAATGGCGGCGGCTAAATAACCTACTTCCCCGGCGTGGAGTTCATCAACTTGCTTTTGGGTGGGAGACAAGACACCCAACTCGTCGATTTCGTATTCCTTGCCGGATGCCATTAGATAAACGCGATCGCCTTTTTTCACGCGCCCATCCATCACCCGGAAGTAGACAATTACCCCCCGATAGGGATCGTAATAGCTATCAAAAATTAACGCCCGTAAACGTTCATTAACTCTATCAGGTGCGGGTGGAACCCGTTCCACAATCGTCTCTAAAATCTCATTAATGCCAATTCCTTCTTTGGCTGAGGCGAGAATTGCCCCACTGCAATCAAGACCAATAATTTCTTCAATTTCGCTAATTACCCGGTCTGGTTCGGCACCAGGAAGGTCGATTTTGTTGAGAACGGGAATAATTTCCAAGTTATGCTCTAACGCCAAGTAGACATTCGCCAGAGTTTGCGCTTCCACACCTTGAGACGCATCTACAACCAATAGCGCCCCTTCACAAGCCGCCAAACTGCGCGACACCTCATAAGAAAAGTCTACGTGTCCGGGAGTGTCAATTAAATTTAATACATACTGCTGACCATCTTTAGCAGTGTAATTCATCCGGGCAGCTTGCAGCTTAATGGTAATGCCGCGCTCCCGTTCTAAATCCATATTGTCGAGAAACTGCTCCTTCATCTGTCGTTCATCAACAGTGCCGGTAGCTTGCAACAGGCGATCGGCCAGGGTTGATTTCCCGTGATCAATGTGAGCAATAATACAGAAATTGCGAATGCGAACTGCCGGAACGTCAGTCATATACTATCTTTGCTGAAGCAGCAACCAAGGTTATAAAGAGCGATTTACTTAATGTATTTTAATGCTTTCTTTGCCAAGACGCTGCTATTTAGGAGAGGGAGTGGGGAATGGGGAGTAGGGAGTTGGGGAGCAGGGGGGCGAGGGAGACAAGGGGGACAAGGTAGATAAGTCTGTAACATGGCGAATGACAATAACTAATGACCAATGACAAATGACTATTGACCCTTAAGTATTTTGCAAATCTATATAAAGTCTCTATAATTAAGTCTATTTTTCCTTGCAGGTATTGAACAATCAGCAGCGTACAATAAAGATATATAAGTACATAGTGTAGGGATCGTGGGCAGTTACACCTCGTAAATGCTCGGATCTACTGATTTACTGACAAAACTTCTAGAGCATTGAAAAAGTGAGTTCTATGAAAATGGCCACTTAAAAATCTCAAGCTGTTATTTTTGGTAGGAGTTCGGGGAACTATGTATCTATACCTTTAAGATTTGTCAGTAAACTAACCCGAAACTTGAGTAGAACTACTTTACAAAGCTTTGGAAAAAACAAATTCAGAGTATATAAACCTATGAATATGAAAGAGAGAGCTACCGAAGGGGAGCAAAGACAAGGCGATAAGGTAGAAATTGCTGTCCGCCTAGATTCTGAGTTATTAGAGCAAATTCAGCATCTTACCAATGATCCTAGCAAAGTCATTGAAGTGGCAATTCGCCAATGGTTACGGGGTGAGATTCCTAGAGATGATGAACTGACGCGGACTCCTTATCGCACACCTGTACCACCTAGAGGTGAGTGGAATGATTGACAGCCACAAACAAGCTTTTCATAGACAAGAACACAAAGGTCAATCATCGTGTTCACAACAGCCAAAACACCCAATGTAAGTCTGCAAAAGCATTAGCTGAAGCAAACCTGTATTGAGTTGCCACTTGTCTACCCAACTCGATTAAATGACTATTACTGCCAACTCCCAATTGCCAAACTTATTTTCTCAAAATCTGGAAGACATAGCTAATCAAACAAATGGCTCGTCACCAGCTCTCGGTGCTGAGTTGGTGTATATGCAGGATGGGTCAGGCCGCTACCTGACATTTTATTGGCAGCGTAGTGAAGTTCTGGGATTAAACCCTGAGCAAGTAGTCAGCAGCCATGAAGAGGAAATTTTTGCTCCTGCGGATAAGGTAGCTTATTTGGAACGATTGCACCGAATTTTAACAAGTTTGGTGCCAGAAAAGTTTCAATGTTGGTTTCGCTACCAGCAAGAGTTGTATGAGTTGGAATTAGTAATTTGTCCAATCATACCGCCACTGGGAACTGCCGCCACGACAGTTGTCGTGATGGGGCGGTTATTACAGGCGACAGTAAATCAACAAGAACACAGTACCACACCCAAAGCGCCTACACCAATCGAGTTGGCTTTACGTTCGCAACAACATCAAAAACTAGTAACTAAAATTACTAGAAATATTCGGCGAACTTTGGACTTAGACATTATTTGGCAACAAACGGTAGACAGTTTGGGTAAAGCTCTCAAGCTAGAACGTTGCATTATCTGTCCTTATCAGCCCTCTAGCTCTAAAGTGCGTGTCATAGCAGAGTACCATCAGCCAGAACGCAGTTCGATGCTTGGCTTAGAAATAGATGTCGCTTCTGAGCCAGCATTTGCCCAAGCATTAGCCACTTTAGAACCTGTGGTGATGGAGGTATCACAATACGCACTTTGTCCAAATCAGAAAGTTTTAGTGGTTGCCACCTGCTATCAAGACCAAGCCAATGGTTTGATTGCAGTGGCTGTGCGGGATGAATGCTATCCTCTCACAAATGCTGAACTGGAATTAGCGAAAGAAGTAGCCGATCAGTTAGGAACTGCGATCGCTCATGCTACTTTATATAAAGAATTAGAAGCAGCCAGACAAAAAGCTGAAGAAGCCTCACGCCTCAAAAGTGAATTTTTAGCCAACGTTTCCCACGAAATTCGTACTCCCCTCAATGGAATGATTGGCTTTTTAAAGCTGATTCTAGAGGGGATGGCAGATGACCCAGAAGAACAGCATCAGTTTCTTTTAGAAGCCCATCAATCATCCATTCACCTCCTGAACATCATCAACGATATTTTGGATATTGCCAAAATTGAAGCAGGCAAAATGGAATTAGACTGCGCTCCTGTCAAATTAGATGAGCTATTTTGTGGTGTAGAAAGTTTTATGCGTCCCCAAGCAGAAATGAAAAACCTCAGCTTTCGGATGCAAATTCCCACAACCTGCGATGAAATTGTTGTCCAAGGAAATTATCAACGGCTACTCCAAGTCATGCTGAACTTGGTAAACAATGCCATTAAATTTACTCATGAAGGTGGTATAACCATCACATCCGAAATTGTCCAGAAAAAAGTCAAATTCCAAGAACAGCAGTTTCCCGGTATGGTTAGAGTCCGGGTAGCCGATACTGGTATTGGTGTTTCTTTAGACAAGCAAGATAAATTATTTCAATTATTTTCTCAAGTAGATGGTTCCCGCACTCGCCAATATGGCGGTACAGGTTTGGGGTTGGCAATATCCCAAAAGCTAATTGAAGCGATGGGTGGCGAAGTACATTTTTACAGCTTGGGTGAAGGACTAGGTTCAACTGTCACCTTTACCGTACCTTTGTATCATCAACCAGTAATTGTTTCTTCTAGTGAAGGTAATTTAGATTGTGCTTGTTGATACAGGTTGCAGTAAAAATACTAGTACAGGTCGGCGTAAATAAACAGACCACACTTCGACTACGCGGTAGTTGAGCGAAGCCGAAACTCAGTGACCATAAGAAATTGCTAAAAGGCTTGCGGTATCGTTATTATTTCTTTTTCCTTTTGCCTTTTTCCTTTTGCCTTATTGTACTAATCCCTAGCCCCTCTCATAAATCGCGGTGAATAAACGCCTTGGCATTTGAGCCGGTGTAACTAGCGACAATGTGGCCATTACCAGTCATTTGATATTTATAAGTTACCAAGCCTTCTAAACCAACAGGGCCACGGGGAGGCATTTGTTGAGTACTAATGCCAACTTCTGCGCCAAAACCATAGCGGAAACCATCAGCAAAACGTGTGGAACAATTGTGAAACACACCAGCAGAATTTACCAAGCCAAAGAAAGATTCGGCGGTGGCGATATCTTCAGTAATAATTGCATCGGTGTGGCGAGAACCGTATTGGTTAATATGAGCGATCGCATCTTCTAAAGAGTCTACAATTTTAACTGCCAAAATTAAATCGCTATATTCTGTTTCCCAATCAACTTCGGTAGCTGGGGCAATATTTGGTAATATTTCTAAGGTGCGTTGATCACCTTTTAATTCCACATGATTGGCGGCTAAAGCTGCGGCAACTTTGGGTAAAAATTCTCCGGCAATTGCTTGATGTACTAATAAAGTTTCAATGGCATTACAAGCAGCCGCATATTGGATTTTCGCATCCACGGTAATTTCTACAGCTTTGTTAATATCAGCAGCTTGATCAATATAAGCATGACAAATACCATCAGCGTGACCAAGGACAGGAATACGGGTATTTTCTTGCACAAACCGCACAAAAGAATTAGAACCTCTAGGAATAATTAAATCTACATATTTATCTAATTTTAAAAGTCCTACAGTTTCTTCTCTGGTGGTGAGTAACTGCACAGCGTCAGGACTGACAGCAGTTTGAGATAATCCTTGTTTAATTGCTTTGACGATGGCTTCACAAGAACGTACAGCTTCTTTACCACATTTGAGAATGACACCATTACCTGATTTAATCGCCAAAGAAACAATTTGAATGGCGGCTTCGGGACGGGCTTCAAAAATAATGCCTAACACACCCAAAGGACAAGAGATGCGCTTGAGGACTAAGCCAGTATCGAGTTCGCGGTGAATTTGGACTTTACCTATTGGATCAGCTAGTTTACCAACATCTCGGACTCCAGCGATCGCATCTCTTAATTTATGTTCATCTAACTGCAACCGTTTATACAGGGGTTTAGCAATTCCTTCCGCCGCCGCCGCTTGACAGTCCGCCACATTTGCCTGCAATATTTCTTCTCTGGCTGATTCTAACCCTTGGGCGATCGCTGCGATCGCTTGATTTTTTGCCTCGGTGGACAGAATTGCTAACTTACTTGCAGCCGCGCGAGTTTTTTCCGCAATGCTAACTAGGGATGGTGCAACTTCAACAATGGTCATGAGAAAAAATAACTCTTAATTATGGTAGAAACATATACAGCAGAATCCAGAAGTCAGAAGCAAAATACTCTTGCTGCCTAAGTTTGAAAACTAGATTGTGTACTTCATCCACTAAAAATCTGCTGTATTTTCCATCCTATAGCAATCTGATTTCCACTGTTGCCTGTTACCTGTTACCTTTCATCTTGCCCATTGTTGCAAGATATAAGCATAAAAAGCCTCTTTATCAACAGTATCCATTGCATAAATCTTCCGCCCACCGGGAACAACTTTCGTCCTTCCTTGACTTAAGCCAGTGGTAATAATTTCCGTTTCCCACTGTCGCAGTTGATAAAATTCTGGGTGTCCTAAATAAGCCGTCGCCAGCACATCCCAAAAATAATAATCTTGGGGAATTACCAGTGCATAACATTGTCCAGCTAAATCAGAGATGGGATAGTGACGTTGTTTGCCCATTTTGTACACAATATCTGATGTCACTGGGACATTGTTAGTTAAATCTAACGGACACATAATAATTTCAATTTGGGTTTGCCAAACTCGCGCGGCGGAAACTGCATCCCAGTAAACATTCCATTCCGCCGAACCATCTTGTCCGGCTTCTAAACTTTTTTCCACATTTCCACCAACATTCAACGCGCCACCCATCCAGACAATTTTTTGAATCTTGGCTTCAATATCTGGTGCTTTATCTAACGCTACTGCAACTGTCGTTAATGGCCCTGTTACCATCAGCGTTACTGGTTGGGGTGCTTCTCGTAACACCCGCACCATAAAATCCTGTCCAGTTTCAGCAACCAAAGGTGTATTAATAGTATCCTGCTGGTTAAGAATGGGGAGATGGTCAACAATAAACGAATCACGTCGATAAAGCCGGGGGAAAGGATTTATCCCGCGTACTGTGCTTTCAGCAACTGAGATATGAGAAAATCCCATCAAATCAATGATTTTGCGTGTCGCACTAACGGCAGGTTGGACATAACAATCAGCAGGAGTGACGACAACACCAAGCAATTCTATATGATCCATCGTCAACAGCAGCATAGTTGCTAGATAATCATCTACACCACCATCGTGATCCATTAATACCAGTTGTTTTGACATAAAGGAGAATAAGAGAATGGATGAATTTATGCAAGCTGCGATCGCAGAAGCTAGACAAGGTAGACAAGAAGGTGGAATTCCCATCGGTTCCGTTCTCGTCAAGGATGGCGAGATTCTTGGTAGAGGACACAATAAGCGCGTCCAAGATGGCGATCCTGTTACCCATGCCGAAATTGATTGTCTCCGTAACGCTGGCAGAATTGGCAGTTACAGAGGTACCACCCTATATTCAACCTTAATGCCGTGTTATTTGTGTGCCGGGGCAGTTGTGCAGTTTGGTATCAAAAAAGTCATCGCCGGCGAATCTCGCACATTTCCTGGCGCGAAAGAATTTATGGTATCTCACGGCGTAGAAGTAATTGATTTAAATTTAGATGAATGCGAACAAATGATGAGTGACTTTATTCAAACCAACCCCGAACTCTGGAATGAAGACATTGGGAAATAGTCATTTGTCCTTTGTCGTTTGTCATTAGTTATTAGTCATTCGTCATTCGTCATGCTACAGACTTATCTACCTTATCTACCTTGTCTCCCTTGTCTCCCTCGCCCCCTCGTCCCCCTTGTCTTCCCCCACTCCCCTACCTTTAAGGAAAGCCTCAAAAGTCAACTTATCAGGTAACGAAGTTTGTGCGCCGGATTTTGTCGCGGCTAAAGCACCTGCGGCTGCACCCCAAATCACGGCTTGATGTAAAGACATTCCCGCGTAAAGTGCAGCAGCTAAACCACCATTAAAAGCATCACCAGCCGCCACAGTATCTACAACATCAACTCTAAAAGCTGGTACAAAAAATGTTTCTTCGGCGGTGGCGCAAACTACACCTTTTGCACCTAATTTGACGATCGCAGATTTTACACCTCTTTGCAATAACACTGTCGCGGCTTTGGTGGCTGACTCTTGGCTATCTACTTTAAAACCAACTAATTGTCCGGCTTCTACTTCATTGGGGGTGATAATATCCACCAACGGGTAAAGTTCGGCGGGTAAAGAAGATTGTGCCGGCGCAGGATCAAGAATCACGGTAATATTTGCATTACGTCCAGCTTGAGCAGCAGCCACAACTGCACTCAAGGGAATTTCTAATTGTAAAAGTAGTGCTTTGGCTGTTGGTAATAAAGGCAATAACCTCTCTACATCTGCCTGATTTACTTCTCCATTTGCACCAGGAACCACCACAATTTGATTTTGTCCAGCATCATCAACAATAATTATGGCAACACCAGAACTGACAGTTTCATCTCGGAAAATATTCTCAGTTTGTACGCCAGCAGTTTGCAAATTATCCAGCAATTCTGCACCAAAACCTTTGGTTCCCACACGTCCTACCATCTGAGTGGGAATTCCCAAACGCGCTAAGGCTACGGCTTGATTTGCCCCTTTACCGCCTGGGACTTGAAAAAAGTTTTTTCCCAATAAAGTTTCGCCGCTAGTTGGTAAATGAGCGGCGGTGGCGACTAAATCTAGATTGATACTGCCGAAAACAATAATACTCATAGTGAGTGGAATGGTGGGTGAAAAAATGAAAATATACTCGCCTTAAAACCCTATCCCTTTATGGGTAGAGCAGAAATTGAGAAATCAACTTTCATCACCTTAATTGAACCTTATTGATTGGCAGTGTGGATGAGTTGCCCTTGTTTATATGCTTGTCGGAGTGCGATCGCTTCTGCCACAATATGCTGGGCGCTTAATCCTTCTTCATCCATCATTCTTTGCAAAGTCATCCCAGTTTGTTCTGACGGTTCATGAATTGGGGGAATTTGGCAGTATCTCCCGCCGTTTTTTGTCCGTCGCCAAATACTAGGTTTTTCATTTTTATACTCAGCAGTTTTGGCTGGACGCTGCTTTTTAATTAAAGAACGCACATTTTCTTGATTAATAATGCTTAAATCTAGTAGCCGATTGATAACTTGCTCGTATTTTTTGCTGTTTTCTGCCAATTGATAAATAGTTCTCGGCTCAACTTGCGCGACATCTTGCGGCGAAAACTTCGCAAACGCTGCTGCTATTTTCAGATATCGCTTTTCTTCGCCTTGCCAACCATGTTCTAAAAGTAGCTGTTTGTAATCTCGCAAAGAAAGCTGTTTTTTTTGTTCCGCCAACCAAAAAGCATGATGCAAAATTACCTGAGTGACATCAGTTAGCCTTTGAAAAGCAATATGTTCGCGCTTAAAGCTTTTTGGGCGATTAGCTTGATGTTCATGATATTGCTCAAACTTCGATTGGGTTTGGCTTGCAACTATACCCTGTAATGGTGTCATCATAGTATTGATATCGTTTAAACTTCGCGTCGGCAAAGTATCGCTCAGAGGTCTATCACTAGAACAATTGTACTACTAAAATCTCAATAAAAAACCCCAAACATACTTAAATTTGGAGTCAAAGTGTGAAATCTTGATTGGGTAAGGTTTTTGAGCCAAAAGTTTTTTATCAACTTTGATTGAGTGTTAACTTTTTTAACCATTCATCTGCTTCTGTGTAGAACTTAAACTTTCGTTCATCAGTGCGAAATTGACTGGTGTGAACCATACGTTTACCATTTACCCACTTTGTGCCGTGGTATTTATGCAGTAATTCGTGGTATAAAACAAACTCAGGCACAAACTTAGGGATATAAGCGTTATCCAGAGTTGTGCTAATCACTACCCTATCTCTAGCTGGCTCATAATGCCCAAACTTACGATAGGTTTTGATTTGGCTCCATACAAGCCTGGGTTTAACAAGATTCGCTGCAAAATATTCAAAATTAAGCTGATCAAACAATTCATTTAAATTATAAAAATTACCTTGAGGATTTTCGGCAATTACCTCTGCAATTAAATCTAACTCTAAGAGAACAGCAATATATTCTTCAGAACTCGCAAACCCTCTAATTAATCGAGTACTTTCTGGATTTTTACCAAAGAGAGTGCATTTCACTAATGCTTGTAAAACTTCTGCATCAGCATTAATAAAACCTTCGTTCATCTTAAGTGCAACAACCTTACTAGACCTTTTACCTTGATATAATCCCGCTAAATTAGTAAATTCAACCATAATTTCTACAGCACTTTGTTGTTCTGTAGAGAGAATTTGTGCAATTATTTGTCGTACACGATAAGTACTGTTTAGGTGAATTTGTAGATTTTGTTCCTCAGAGAGAAACTTCAACCAAGCATAGATTTTACGAGATGAATTAGTCAGGTTTGCGGGTGTGATTTGTTTGGTAGTGCAGATATTTTCAATTGTGGAGACTGTTTGATTGATAGTTTGGGTTAATTGTTGAATTTTATTTGTATAGGAATCAGGCTGAGATGCTAAATTAAAAATATTTTGTAGAATATAGTTTTGTTGTATTTTAATATTTTTAATGCTAATATTCTCGCGTTTCAAAGCCTGCTGAAATCCGAATTTATCTGCGTTCATCTGCGTTCATCCTTTTCAATCTGCGGTTAATTATTTTTTGGTATACCTCACCAAGGGAATATATTTAACTTTTAACCGCAGATTGTTTATCACTAGCGATAATATGAATATCAATATTTTTCAATAAGCGAACTAACTTTTGAGTTAATGAACCTTTCAACAAAATTTGCCAGCGCGATCGCTGACTTTCTCCGATGACAATTTGGGTAATGCGGTATTTCTCTGCAACTTCGGCGATCGCTTGAGCAATGTTACCATTGGTAACGCGAAGAAAAGTACCTGTAAATTCTTGACACAGCTTTTCACAGTTGTGAATGTGTAAACTTTCTTCCTTATTTAAAAAACGCTCAGGATCAGCAACAAACACAACATACAGTGGTGCATTCATATAATTAGCCAGTCTTGCACCACGGCGCAATAATTGTAATGAATTTGGGTAAGTAGATACACAGACTAAAACCCTCTCATGGATGTTGCAAAATTGTCCATTAGGACTAGAGGCGATCGCATCTTCTTCGATGTTGTCGGCTACCTCTCGCAAAGCCAATTCTCGTAAAGCAATTAAATTCCGGCGTTGAAAAAAGTTATCTAAAGATTGTTGGATTTTTGACTGCTCGTAAATTTTCCCTTCCAATAATCGCTCTTGCAGAGTTTCTGGTGTCACATCGACTACCACTACTTCGTCTGCTGCTTCTAAAATCCTATCTGGAACTCGTTCTCGTACCACCACACCCGTAATTCTTGCTACCAAATCATTGAGACTTTCTAAATGCTGCACATTCATCGTAGAGTAAACATCAATACCCGCAGCTAAAATCACTTCCACATCTTGGTAGCGTTTCTCCCGTGGGGAACCAGGGACATTTGTATGAGCCAGTTCATCAACTAAAACCAATTGGGATTTAGACGTATAAGAGCTAGTTCCTAAACATCGCTGTAAAATCGCCTCGGTATCCATTTCCGTCAGCGTCAACCCACCTCTAGCAATTTGCTGACGCGGAATAATTTCTAATCCTGCGGCTTTTTCTGCTGTTTCTTTGCGTCCGTGGGTTTCTAACAGTCCAATAACTACATCTATTCCTTCTTGTTTGAGTGCATTTCCTTCCTCTAACATTCGATAAGTTTTACCCACGCCGGGAGCCATCCCAATAAAGATTTTATGTTTACCTCGACGCGCTGGGTAAGAAGAATTGATAGCTACACCTGAATTAGTTTGGTCTAACATAAGAATGCTATGTGAAGATGCGATCGCCATTGTTACAGCAAACGCCCATCCTAATTTTGAACTGTTTCTAACCAAACTTGCAAATCAGCCAAACTAGTAAAATCAAGCAACGCTTCGCCCAGATTTTCTAATTCTTCTAAACACAGAGTTGCAATAGATTCACACACATCTGGAGGTAATTCTCCCACCCGGTTTTGTAGTAGCCGGAGAATAAGCGAACGCTCTCCCTCAATTCTGCCTTCTTCTCGTCCCTCTTCCTTAATTTCTCGGTAAACTCTCGTTTCCTGAAGCGTTATTCCTAACATTTGTTCTACCTCTGTTCGGCTTAACTGTTCAAACTTGTATAGGAATCATATTTGATTTTTGAAAAAAACTAAGAGATAATACGGAGAGAAGCTAAAAGTATAATAGAAAACTATAATGAACCAGCACTTATAACAGGCGATCGCGGAACTAGAAGAATTTATTCCTATAGTCGTTGTGAAATCACTAATTTTATAAGCTACCACCTTTTTCTTGGCAACACGACAAAACAACGAAGGTCTATTCATACTGACTGGCCTCCGCGACGGCTGTGGGTAGCTTCCGCCTTCACTTGTACACTTTACTGTAGCTGATACTATTGGCAAAAGTGTTACAAACGGATAAACAAAGGCGTGACAACTAAACGCTGCAACCACAGATTGCAGGTTGGAGCTTGCGTAATATTTTAAAATACAAAGATGTATTACAGTCGCCAAAAGTATATTCTACGTCCTACCCCAAAAACATCGATTTGGGTTACAGGGGAAGAATTAACATTCACAAATGACTATTGACCGTTGACAAATGACAAATGACAGAAACTGTGTCGTGTCATAATAATTCAAGCAATCCCCTTTGAAGAGATTGAAACCCCGACCTGAACTGAATTACAGCACGATAAGTCATGCAGCCTGAACCCAAAGTCAACATCCTTTTGGTAGATGACAAATTAGAAAATTTGTTGGCGCTAGAAGCAATTTTAGAAAGACTGGGAGAAAATTTAGTTAAAGCAACCTCTGGTTCTGAGGCTTTGCGGTGTCTGCTGCATCAAGATTTTGCTGTCATTTTGCTGGATGTACAAATGCCGGGAATGGATGGCTTTGAAACTGCTAATCTAATTCGTAGTCGAGACAGGTCGTGTCAAACTCCTATTATTTTTCTCACCGCCTTTAGCACGAGTGACCAAATGTTATTTAAAGGTTATGCAATAGGGGCGGTTGATTATTTGCTTAAGCCTATAGATACGAATATATTAATATCGAAAGTTACAGTATTTGTTGAGCTATTTAAGAAAACTCAAGCCATTAAAGAACATGCAGAGCAACTAGCAGTTGTGAATGCAGAATTACGGCAAAGTGAAGAACGTTTTCGTTCTCTGAGTACTTGTTCGCCGGTGGGGATTTTTGAAACAGATACAGCAGGAAAATGTAAATATACTAATCCTCACTATCAGGCAATTTGTGGTTTAAATGCTGCCGAAAGTTTAGAAAAACAATGGTTGGAATTTGTGCATCCCGATGACCGCGAAAGAGCGATCGCTACCTGGTCAAAATACTTAGATATTGGTTCCCAAAACTACTCGCAAGATTTTCAATTTCTCACAGCTAATCATAGTCAGCGTTGGGTACAGGTGCGCTCATCCCGGATGGTTTCGGCGCAAGGAAAATTATTGGGCTATGTTGGTACTCTCGAAGATATCACCGAACGCAAGCAAGCTGAAGAAGTCCGCGCTCAAATCATTCGAGAACAAACCGCCAGACAAGAAGCAGAAGCCGCCAACCGGATGAAGGATGAGTTTCTGGCTGTGCTTTCTCACGAACTCCGCACACCTTTAACTTCTATGCTGGGCTGGTCAAAAATATTACGTTCTAAAAAACTGGATGATAAAGCAACTACTAAAGCTTTAGAAGCCATTGAACGTAATGCGACATCTCAGGTGCAATTAATTGAAGATATTTTAGATGTATCGCGGATTATTCGTGGTCAGCTAAAACTGAATTTATGTGTAGTTAACTTAGTGGCTGTCATTGAAGCCGCCCTAGAAGCTGTCCGCCCCTTAGCTGATGCTAAACATATTCAAATCAGCACAATTCTTGATTCTGCTATTGGTTCAGTTTGTGGTGATCCAGTACGTTTACAACAAATAATCTGGAATCTATTAAATAATGCCATTAAGTTTACACCACAACATGGTAAAGTTACTGTCAATCTCGAACTCATCCAAGTAACTGAAGCAGAGCCGAAAGAGCTAGTCCCAGCAGGAGAAATCGTCCTGACATCTAGCGTATCTCCTATTCAATTTGTCAGTTCATCTTATGCTCAAATTCAGGTAATTGATACAGGAATTGGGATTGAACCAGACTTTCTCCCCCAAGTATTTGAAAGGTTCCGCCAAGCAGACAGCACCACCACACGATCGCACAATGGTTTAGGATTAGGACTAGCGATCGTCCGTCACTTGGTAGAACTACACCACGGCATCATTATCGCCGACAGCCCAGGTAAAGGAAAAGGCGCAACTTTCACTTTAAGACTTCCCTTAATGCCAAGTCCCAGTCTTGATGGTAAAGCGGACAACTCGATTGCTTGTACAACAGGTAATACACCCTTGGTAGGCTTGAAAGTGTTGGTTGTTGGTGATGAAACTGATAGCCGCAACTTTTTGGCCTTTATGTTTGAAGAGTATGGCGCAAATGCAACCGCCGTCGCATCAATTGAGACTGCACTGGTAATTATTGAAGAGACAAAACCAGATATCTTGATTAGTGACCTCAGTCTCTCAAACCAAGAAAGTTATAACTTAATCCAACAAGTCCGGGCTTTAGCACCAGAAAAGGGTGGTGATATTCCAGCGATCGCTTTAACTGCATTTTCCCACGAAGAAGACAGCTTAAAAATTCTCGCTGCCGGCTTTCAGCATTACTTGACTAAACCTGTTGACCCTGAAAATTTAATTAATCTAGTTACTAGTGCAACAAGGCAAAAGTAAAATGTCAATCTTTACTCCAACAACCAGATTTCATTCGTGGTTGGAAACTGGCGCTTAATCGTAAGTCATTACCCGGACATGATATCAGACTCCTCCTGAAACCTATGAACTCAAAAGAAATTCGCGGTGTCTGGCTGACAACTACCGATAGTAAAGTTTTCCGGTCACAACAACGCATTGCAGCAGCGATGGACTTGTTAGCGGAGACAGGATTTAATGTTGTATTCCCTGTGGTTTGGAATAAGGGTGTGACTATGTACCCCAGCCAAACTATGCGGCAAAATTTTGGAGTGGAAATTGACCCAATGTCGGTTGGTCGTGACCCGTTAGCGGAGGTAATAGCCGAGGCGCGACGAGTGGGGTTAAAAGTTATCCCTTGGTTTGAATATGGGTTTGCGAGTTCTTACAACTTGAATG
The DNA here is from genome assembly GCF_014698045.1 of Aulosira sp. FACHB-615. Lineage (GTDB taxonomy): Bacteria > Cyanobacteriota > Cyanobacteriia > Cyanobacteriales > Nostocaceae > Nostoc_B. The sequence goes on along the minus strand of NZ_JACJSE010000007.1, from coordinate 44,211 downwards.
GTGGAATGCTGTTACAAAAAAAGCCAGAATGGACGGCGCGTGACAGTCAAGGTAATTTGTTGCAGAAAAATGGCTTTGAGTGGATGAATGCTTTTCATCCCCAGGTGCAAGATTTTCTGTTGAATTTGGTTTTGGAAGTGGTGAAAAATTATGATGTGGACGGGATTCAGGGAGATGATCGCTTTCCGGCTTTACCATCAGAAGGAGGGTATGATGCTTTAACAGTTGCCTGTTATCAGCAGCAATTTGGCCGTCGTCCACCCAATAACCACCAAGATAAACAATGGTTACAGTGGCGTGCTGATATTTTGACCGATTTTTTGGCACGTTTATATGGCGAAGTCAAAAGAATTAATCCTAACTTGTTGGTATCGATGTCACCTAATATTTATGATTGGGGATTGCGCGAATATCTCCAAGACTCAGCCACATGGTTGAAGTTGGGCATAGTGGATATGATTCACCCGCAGATATATCGCCGCGATTTTAATAGTTATAAAGCGATCGCTAACCGACTAGCAAGTTGTCAGTTTAGCGATGCAACTCTCCCTAAGTTAGCACCGGGAATTTTGATCAAGCTTGGTAATTACTCCATCAGCCCAGAATATCTTGTGCAGGCGATCGCTTACAACCGCCGACTCGGAATTTCTGGGGAAGTCTGCTTTTTTTACGAAGGTTTGCGCGAAAATAACAATGCTCTTGCTCAAGTTTTGCGAAATGGCCCCTACTCTCAACCTGCGGCGTTTCCGACTTTGGCTGATTTACAACAACCCAGCAACAGCAATTCTTTGTCATTCTGGCAGAGAATCAAGAGATTCTTAAAAAATCTTTTTTAAAGGATAAAGCGCGTGGCAGATAAATTACAGATAGAACAGGTCATTCAAACTCTCAAACAAGATTTACCCACACTTTTTGAGCAAGATATTACATATAATATTTATACACAGGATATTTATTTTAAAGACCCAGTAAATAAATTTAAATATAAATTCAACTATCGAATTATTTTTTGGACATTACGATTTCACGCCCAATTATTTTTTACTCACATCGCTTTTGATTTACATGAAGTGTATCAATCAGCAGAAGATACGATTTTAGCGAAATGGACAGTGCGTGGTGTTTTGCGTGTGCCTTGGCAAGCTAAGATATTTTTTAATGGTTATTCAACTTACAAATTCAATTCAGATCATTTAATCTATGAACATATTGATACTTGGGATAGAAAGCCAGGAGAAATTTTAAAGCAATTTATTCAGAAAGGGTAACACTTATAGCATTTCTGATGCTAGTGAAGTATAAGCAAGAATAATTAACCGCAGATGGACGCAGCGAAAAGTTGCGTGGGCGGCTCTGCCGACTTGAGCAAACTTTTCAAGACAGATGGACGCAGATAAAACAATATTATGACAAAAAAAATATTGACTGGACTGAATATAGTCAGATTTCAGCATCCCTTTGATCAAAAAGCTTTGGCAGCTTTAAATAAAATGCCTGGTTTACCTTTAGTATTAAAGAAGGTAAATGAATATGGAATTGACCGTTTACTGAGAATGCAAATTATTGGTGGTGAATTTCGTGTGACACCGCAAAATTTTCCTAAATTATCTGATGCGTTTACAGAAAGCTGTCAAATTCTTGACTTGACTTCCCAGCCAGAACTTTATTTATTTCGGGGTACGGGACATATTCAAACCAATGCTGTTGGTGTAGACAAGCCAATGGTGAGTGCGAATTTAGAAGCACTGGAATGGTATACACACGCTGAATTGCTATTTGCATTTGGGTGTGAAATTGCCCGGATTAAGGGTAAATATATTGCTTATCAACAAATGGCAAATGTGATGCCACTGTTAAAAAATATTGTTAATAGTACAACTTTTGGTTTGGGTAGTTTAGCGGCTGGGGGGATAGAAGTCGCTTTGTGTAATTGGATTTTGATGTCAAAGTTCACATGCGATCGCGCGGGTTTATTGGCGTGTCAAGATATTAATATCGCCATCACCGCACTCATGAAGTTGGCTGGTTTACCATCGGAATATATAAATGCCGATACCATTGCGGAGTTTCAAGCGCAAGCACGGGAATTTTCACTCATTAGTCTGGATAACTTGGATCAAGTTACTAAAATATTCAGCTTTATGGAGTACAAATTTCCCTGGTCGGTGATGCGAGCTTCCGAATTGTTAAAATGGGTTGATTCAGGAGAATATGAAAAGTTGCTACAGTCAGAAGATGTAGAGCAACCAGCCGATTCAGAAGACAATACAGATACAGAGAAAGATTCTGAAGATTGGCAGTTTATGTCTTCTTGGTAGATTCTCATTTCTCAAGGTATCGCAGTCCTAAATCAATTACAAACAAATCTACTCCCTACTCCCTAATTCAATTTAGAGAAAGAAGCTGATAATTTAGTATCTGGGACTAAACATCAACTTCTGCTTCATCAAGAGGTCGTCCGACAAAATTATCTAACTATAATTTAATTTAATTTAACTTAGATTAGTAAGTGGACACAATTATTTAGAAGACGCATTTCGACTGCGCTCAATGCTCGATCATCTGGCTAGAAGAGGGTTGAGTTTCGACTTCGCTCAACTCCCGCGAAGCGATGCACTGAGCCTGTCGAAGTGTGGATACTGAGCGCAGTCGAAGTATCGAAACCCGGTCATCTCAAATTAGGTTTAATTTAGTCTTTCTACTTTACAGAAAAAATTAATTTTCATCACAGTTTAACTGACGTTATATTGAGTTAGTGTCAAATTGTCAAATATCAAATTTGATGTAGATTAATGATATGTGATGGCTTTTTTTACTGTCGTTAACAAAAGTCAATATTGTGCGATCGCTTGTTACATAGCTCATGAATTTTTCAGTTTTGATGAAAAATCTCTGTTGCATCTAGCTCTGAATATCTATACTACATATAGGACTCATATTTGATTTCTGAAAAAAATCAGTACACCTACAAAATGCTCTTTTCTACTCCCTACTCCCCACTCCCTACTCCCAGCCTTTACGAGTAAATTAATTTGTGAAATTAGGCGAGTTTAAGCGAGAAATTATTTCTCAGTCATAGCAATTACATCATAATTTGGTGGTATTCTCCAGCTAGAATCCAAGAATATTGTCATCAAAATGACTGGCTCTCTTGCAGATAACACAAGTGGATGGAAGAGAGATAACATAATGTTGGTTGGATTTAATATCTATTTTTTGAGATATTTCCACTCAAATATCTCTAGTAGTAGATTAAACTGAAACAATGGCAAACCCCGAAAATTCCAGGGTGAATATATGTTTGTTGTGCGTTTGAACCCAGAACTAACTTATCTCATCTATAAAATATGAAGGTGGAGTAAAAGGTGACTAGTATTGAAAATCACGTCTTCTCTTTTTCAGGAGAAGTATTAATTCCTCAAGCTCCTCCTGAGTATAAATCGGGGTTTATCGGCATTATTGGTCGTCCAAATGTCGGTAAATCTACTCTAATGAATCAATTAGTTGGTCAAAAAATTGCAATAACCTCACCAGTAGCCCAAACTACGCGGAATCGTTTGCGAGGAATTTTGACCACCGAAGCAGCACAATTAATTTTCGTCGATACACCGGGAATTCATAAACCCCATCACCAATTGGGGGAAGTGTTAGTACAAAATGCCAAAATTGCCATTGAATCAGTAGATGTGGTGCTGTTTGTAGTTGATAGTACAGCTGCTTGTGGTGCTGGCGATCGCTACATTGCGGAGTTATTAACCCACAGTCACACCCCCGTAATTTTGGGACTGAACAAAATTGATCAGCAACCAACGGATTCCCAGTTTATCGATGAAAGTTACCAACAACTAGGTGATGCTAACCAATGGCCGTTAGCGAAATTCTCCGCCAAGACTGGTACAGGATTACCAGAACTACAAGAATTACTGACGGAAAATTTAGCAACAGGCCCCTTATACTATCCGCCTGACTTGGTGACAGACCAACCAGAACGGTTTATTATGGGCGAGTTAATTCGGGAACAGATTTTACTGTTAACCCGTGAAGAAGTGCCGCATTCTGTGGCGATCGCCATTGATAAAGTAGAAGAAACACCATCAATTACCCGCGTCATGGCTACCATCCACGTCGAACGCGATTCCCAAAAAGGTATTTTAATTGGTAAAGGTGGTTCTATGCTCAAAGCCATTGGTAGCGCCGCCCGCGAACAAATCCAAAAACTCATCTCCGGCAAAGTATACCTGGAACTTTTCGTCAAAGTCCAGCCAAAGTGGCGACAGTCTCGGTTAAATTTGGCAGAGTTTGGCTATCGCGTGGAAGAATAGAGAAGTTAGTCAATGGTCAATAGTCAATAGCTATTGGACTATTGACTATTGACCATTGACTAGATAAAAAAATGTCTACCAATCCTAGCTACTCCTTCAATCTGCCGAATGATCAACCTGTATTGCGCGTTTTGATTGTGGAAGATGATCCGATGATGCAACTAGGACTAGAACAATCACTAATGGCGCAACCCCAGTTGGAAATTGTTGGACAAGCAGAAGATGGTTATTTAGGGGTACAAGCAGCCTTAAAATTAAAACCAGATTTGGTAGTCATGGATATTGGTTTACCGCGCCTGGATGGGATTGCAGCGACACAGCAAATTAAAGCGGCCTTACCAGAAACCCATGTCGTGATGCTGACATCCCACACCACCGAAACAGAAGTAATTGCGGCATTATCCAGTGGTGCAGATGCTTATTGTATCAAAGGTGCGAGTGTAGAAAGACTGTTAAAAGCGATCGCAGCCGCCGTTGATGGCGCGACTTATTTAGATCCGCAAATCGCCAGACGTGTCATTGATAACCTCAAACCTCCCACAACCCAAGGAAACACCGCCAATCTTTCCACCAGAGAGTTAGAAGTTTTAAAACTCATGGTAGAAGGTTTAAGCAACCCCGAAATTGCGGAAAAACTTTATCTGAGTCCCAATACCGTTAAAACCCATGTCCGTGGGATTATGAACAAACTAGCAGTTGATGATCGTGTTCAAGCTGCTGTAGTGGCACTGCGATCGGGTTTAGTATAGTTAATCATATTTGATGGTTGCCAAAAATTTACTCGATTGAATGTCATTTTTCACTCTTATTTACCGTTACACCCAGATTTCATTCAATCCTCACCTTGTTTTAAAGGAATCATAATTATAAATTCTGTACCTTTGCCCACAGATGAAATACACTCCAGGGTTCCATGATGATTTTCGGTGATAATTTGATAACTAATTGACATTCCCATTCCTGTACCTTTACCAATGGGTTTTGTAGTAAAAAATGGGTCAAAAATCCGTTTTTGAATATCTTCCGGTATACCCAAACCATTATCAGCAATTTTAATAGCAATCTGAGTTTCATTCTCAACTGCTGTATCAATCCGAATTCTACTAGGAGTAGCTTGCATTTCCTTTAGTGTGCGTTGTGCGTCTCGTTCTTCGATAGCATCGATCGCATTAGTCAAAATATTCATAAATACCTGATTGAGTTGACCAGCATAGCACTCAACCAGAGGTAATTTACCATAGTCTTTAATAACTTTAATACCTGGATAATTAGGTTTAGCCTTGAGCCGATTTTCTAAGATTAATAATGTACTATCAATACCTTCGTGCAGATTCACCGCTTTATATTCAGCTTCATCCAGGCGAGAAAAATTACGGAGAGATAGCACAATTTGGCGAATGCGATCGGCTCCTATTTTCAGAGAAGATAATAGCTTGGGTAAATCTGACATTAAAAAATCTAAGTCTATAGAATCGATTTCTTCTCGAATTACCTCCACAGGATAAGGATAGTTTTCCTGATAAAGATTAACTAGCTTGAATAAATCATGAACATAATTAATCGCAGGATTAATATTGCCATAAATAAAGTTAACCGGATTATTGATTTCGTGAGCTACACCCGCTACTAGTTGTCCTAAAGAAGACATTTTTTCACTTTGAATGATTTGGGATTGAGTACGTTTTAATTCTTTTAGTGTTTGTTCTAGTTGTTGAGTTTGTTGTCTGAGTGCTGCTTCGGCAATTTTGCGATCGCGTGATTCAATCACCAGCCGCACAAAGTCAGTAATTGAGCCAATAAAGCTTTGTTCTTCTAATGTCCACTGGCGTGGGGTGATTAAATGTTCACAACAAACTACACCAATTACTTCCCCTCTCGACCATATCCGCGCATCCAACATCGCAGTAATTCCCAATGGAGTTGTATAAGTTGCCGAAAATTCAGCAGTACGAGCATCAGTATGCACATCAGTAACTGCGATTATTTGTTCTTCTTTGAGAGCTTGAAAATATTGCGGGAAGTCGTAAACAGATAATTCCAAACCGTGACTGTGGCGATTATATTCTTGTTCATATAAATCCACACATTGAATTTCCGAACGGTTCTCTGTGTATAACCAAACACTAACACGCCCAACCTCAAGACCTAAACTAGCTACTTCAGTTACATATTGAATCGCAATTTGAAAATCATCATGTTGTAGTTTTTCACTCTGCACAAGCTGTTGTAGCGCATTACTATGTCTGCGAAAGCGTTTCTCTGTTTGTTGGCGTTCATTAATTTCTTGTTCTAATTTATTGATTGTCTGAAGTAGCAAAGTAGTTTCAATTTGATCTTGGGGAACAACTAGCCGAATTGAACCTACTAAAAATGAATTACCAGCTTCGTCAGATAATAAGCTTTTTTTAGTAGATATGATTTGGGTTTTACCTTGGTAATCTGTGATTAATTCCTCATTTTCATCAGTCACACCTGTGGTAAAAACCAGTTCATCTCTCGCCCAAAAAACATCGGCTTGGGTTTTGCAGAAAAAATCATAGTCAGATTTACCAATTAGTTTTGTTCGCTCATATCCAATGAACTGACAAAACGCATCATTAACAAACACCCAATTGTGTTGTCTGTCCTTCACAAAAATGGGGTCAGTAATGCTGTTCAGAACACTCCACAGCAAAGTCTGAGAAGATTGTTGCGGTACAAAGTGAGAAAACGCCATCTTGCTGAATCCTGCAAGTTACTGGCTTTCTTTTTGGCAGATCATCCCAAATTCAGAATGATTCCCACAAAAGATGGCCAAAGTTTTCCCTTAGTATGCCCAATATATCTTTAAATGCAATACCCCTCATGCGAATATCTTGCACTTAATGAATTAGCTCTCCCTTTTATCCCTAAATTCTTACCTGCATTCACCAGAGCGGATCACTGTTCCTAAAGTCGCCTGTCCTAACACAGCCTTGACTAAATTTCCGGGAATATTGCCATCAATTATCCAACAATCAATTCCCCAATCAGAAATAGCCAAAAATTCTTCTACCTTCTGAATCATCCCGCCAGTTACATCTATTGACGCACTCTTGCCGATAGCAGCTTTAATTTGAGCATAATTGGCTGGTGTAATCTCAGGTATTACTTGCCCATTGTCGTCATACACACCAGGATAATTCCCCGCATTGATGAGTTTGACTTGGTAGTTATCTTGAATATGAAAGTATTTGGCTAACTCTGCTAATAAAGTTTCAGTAGAAAGAATAGTACCGCCAATGACTTGATCTAAAACAACATCACCGAAAACCAACGGTATTAAGCCAGCTTGTAAACTATTTTCAATTACCGAAAAGTTTGTTTTCACTAGCTGTTTATTCTGAGTCACTACCATCGTGAGAGGTGGTAAGCTCACTACTGGTAAACCTGCTTGTAAAAAATAATGGGCCAGTAATTTATTTAAATCTAAAACATCTTGATGAACTAGACAAAACCCTAGTTTATCAGCATCACAGACAACACCATTGATAGTATTATATTTATGTGCTGACTGATGCCCAAAAGAACCAGCACCATTGCCAATAATCAGTTTTACACTAGGATTTTGCTGCCTGACTAGACTAATTTCCGTAACTAGTTTTTGCATAGTTTCTAGTCGAGCAGTGTATGGTTGGTTCTTATCAGTGATTAAAGAACCTCCTAATTTGACTAATACTAGCTCTAGCATGAAATCTCAAGATGTGGTAATCACTAGCAAAAAGCTTACCACAAGGAATTTCAAATCATCGAGTGTTCACTGTCTTAAAAAACAACTAATAAGCAACAGCAAGATAACTGTTGCTTATTTATGATGAACATATTTTTTGCAGAATTCATAAGTTAAAGATTAGAATTCTGACATATATATATTGGTTATTTATCAATCGTAGAAATTATCTACTCTGATATCCCGTAAGATTTCCGAAACCTGCCATCCTGAATTGGCGATGGATAAAACTACCGGGTTATCCCGCACCGGAATATAGTTAGGTTCTCTAGTTTCTACTATATTGACTACTGGTTTTTCCTCAACGGTAGCTTCTTGGCTTTCAAAATCATCTATTGAAAGATTTTCTTCTTCTATCTGTTTTATCTTTTTCAGGATTAATTTTTCAGATTTTTTGATGAGTCGTATATCCATGATGATTTGTTAAGCCTTAAAGTGTGACAAAGAAATAATCAACAGAAAGTAGATTCTGAGAGAGTTCAAGAACTTCTTCCAGAATCTTGCGTGAAATCCGCAAAAAAGTTTTATGAACTTGGGTGTTGAAAAAATTACCTAAGAAAATCTAGGATACATCAAAATTGATTTAAAATTCCCAGGCTCAACAGAAAAATTTCTGAAATCGTAGATGCAAACTTCAAACCACTGTCAATACTCTCTATCCAGCACAATCAAGTTTCTCTAATCAACTCGATAGATTTTTTCTATGTTTGTAGGAAACTCTCTGCTGCTTAGATGGGCTATTTGCGATCGCATTGTAGGATGGGGGGAGCGATCGACACATAATTGCAGACATCAATCATCATCACTCTCTGAGTTATTATCACTGGCATACTGAAAAAATAGTTCCAGTTTCAGAACCGCGTGGTTTACCAGAAGATATGAATCCTAGTTATCAAGACTATTTTGAAAATAAAGGTCTTGGAATGGGACATCACTTTACTTGGTTCATGGTTCAAGAAATTATTGATTATGATTGGGATAGAATATTCCCAGAATGTAAAGGCTATGTAAATCATCAGTATGCCTATTTATTTTCTGCTTCGGCTCCTTTTCCTGATGATTTACCAGACGATGAGCCTGTTTATAAAATGAAAAAAGACAACACAACTGAAGTTTCATGGGTACAGAGTTATAGAGAATATGTCGGTTGTGTTGATTGGTTTATTCAAGAATTACTAAAGTTAGGAAATCCCGCAGAAATTAGAATTCTTTTTTGGCTTCATTAGATATTAGCAACCTGACAAATTGCCATAATATGTGATGAATATTTGTTAGTAGTGTAATGAACAAGTTCTAATCCCGCACTTTCTAGTTCTTGGGTAAGTTTAGGCATTTCATATTTATGATGTCTCCAAATTGTAATTTCTTTACCCTTGGGTATTTCAATAGATTTATCTATTCCTTGGAAGCTGAAATCTATAGTGTAATTATGCTGGAATTTGATATTAGCGACGACACTATCTGTTGCTAAGTCATACTTTCTAATTAGTTGACAATCTTGAGATTTAATACCAATTGTATTTTTGATTGTGCGATATATGGCTTCGGCATGATACTTACAGCCACCTCTGGCTATGCCATCCCATTGAGAGTTAGAACCAATTTCATTGGTAAAGATGAGCAAATCATTTTCATCCATACTATTTCTAAAGTTATGCAGCACCTGATTTCTATTGTGATGGTTGCCCATTGTCACACCCAAATGCAGAATGATTTTGGGTTTGCCTGAGAAATTTGCAGGTATACAGCTATTTTCAATGTCAATTTGTTGGTTGCTATAATCCAGTTTAGGAAACCAACTTGTAAAATTCTTCTTAGATACAGTCAGCAATCCTTCACTAATATCTAAAGCAATATATTTATTAATTTTATTCAATTGATTGAGTCGGAAAACAAATTCTTTGGCTGGGTATGAATTTCCTGCACCCACGTCGATAATATTGACTTGGCTAAATTTTGATATATTTTCATAAATATATGCAAAACTGTTCCTTAATAGGTCAATTTCTACACTTGATTTGCGATACCATTTAGGGCTAATAAATTTCTGATAAAAATCATGCCATATTTTTGCCCCTTGGCCTTTATAAGAATATTTCAGAGGGATTTCCCATCGAGTTTCTAAGGCGTGAATAATTTCTAAAACTTCTGCTGAGGAAAAAACAGTATAAAACTCAGAACTTGGCTTTGCTATACGAGGGTGAGAAATAGAATTATCTGCGGAAAATTGCGAGTTTTGATGAAAGTTTTTTGCCATTATTCCTTGTTCTGAGATGGGTTAAGTAGAAAAAGTACATAATTGACCACTTGGCCAGTCTTGTATTTTCTCATACCTTGCTCTCAAACAAGGTCAGGACTTACACATAAAGATGGCGGGAGTGAAAGGGTGTATGCTGCTGTCACATTAAATTATGCTTGATGGCGCGATCGCTAGGCATAGTTAGCATATCCTTGTAAATTGATAGTGAGGCGTTTCTAAACAGCAAACAGCATGGCAGATATTCCCAATTCCATCGCATCATACCGAGCCTTAGCATTGCAAGCCACTTGTCATGCTGTCAATCAAGCACGCGATCGCCACTCAGCCCAAGAAATCATTCATAATACTATCAACCGCTTGGCACAACAAATTGCCGCCAGCATTGCTTTTATTGGGTTTGACTGTCGCTTAATTGTCCTCCCAGAATATTTCCTCACCGGTTTCCCGATGGGTGAATCTCTGGCTGTGTGGCGAGAAAAAGCTTGTATAGAAATGCACGGTGCAGAATATGAAGCCCTCAGTAAAATTGCCCAAAAGCATCAAATCTTTTTAGCTGGAAACGCCTACGAACTCGACCCCAACTTTCCCCATTTATACTTTCAAACTTGCTTTGTTATTGACCCTTCTGGCACGATTGTTTTGCGGTATCGACGGCTAAATTCTTTGTTCGCACCAACACCCCATGATGTTTGGGATCAATATCTTGATTGCTATGGTTTAGAAGGGGTTTTTCCCGTGGCGAAAACTGCTATTGGCAATTTAGCTGCTTTAGCTTCCGAAGAAATTTTGTATCCAGAAGTGGCGCGGTGTTTAGCTATGCGTGGTGCCGAGATTTTTCTGCATTCCACCTCAGAAGTGTATAACAAAAACCTCACACCCAAAGACGCGGCGAAAATTTCTCGTGCTGTGGAAAATATGGCTTACGTTGTTTCTAGCAATACCGCAGGTCTAGCTAATAGTACTATCCCCATTTCTTCTGTTGATGGCGGCTCAAAAATAGTAGATTATCGCGGAATTGTATTAGCAGAAACAGGTGCAGGTGAAAGTATGGCCGCTTTTACCGAGATAGATTTAGCCGCTTTAAGACGCGATCGCCATCGTCCAGGGTTAAATAATTTACTTTCTCGCCAGCGATTTGAAATCTACGCCCAAAGCTACAGTGAGGCACAATTTTACCCAGCAAACACTATGCTAAATCAAGAAGTAGACCGCAAACACTTCATCCAAACACAGCAACAAACAATAGAACGCCTATCTCAGCTAGGAGTGATTTGAAAGTATGAAATCTGAAGTATAAAGTCTGAAAAATGACCAATGACAAATGAAAAAACCAATCGAAGTCCGTAACCCACGCACCGGCAAATATGATTATGTAATTATCCCACCGCCGCCAAAACTGCTGGCACAGCAATGCAACCGGGCGCGAAGGGCGCAAGTGCGTTGGCAACAACTAGGGGTAGAAGGGAGAGTTGCAGCTTTAAAAGAATGGAAGCAAGCAATATTAACTAGACGCGACAAACTCACAGATGCTTTGGTCAATGATACGGGTAGATTGTCTATCTCGGTAATGGAAATTGACTCGTTTCTATCTAGCATTGATCGCTGGTGTGGGTTAGCGCCAGACTTATTACAAGATTCAGCCAAAAATACATCTATCCCCTTTATCGCCCTACAACAAACATCAACCCCTTACCCTGTAGTTGGGGTGATTAGTCCGTGGAATTTCCCACTATTACTATCTACCATCGATACTATTCCGGCACTGCTGGCGGGTTGTGCGGTAGTTGTTAAACCCAGTGAAATTGCACCGCGTTTCATCGCCCCACTCACAGATGCAATTAATGAAGTACCGGCGCTACGTGATGTTTTAAGCTTTGTAGAAGGTGCGGGAGAAACCGGCGCGGCTTTAATTGAAAATGTAGATTTAATCTGCTTTACAGGTAGTGTCGCCACTGGACGCAAAGTTGCAGCCGCCGCAGCTAACAAATTTATCCCCGCTTTTTTAGAATTGGGAGGGAAAGATCCGGCGATCGTTTTAGAATCTGCCAATTTAGAATTAGCCACATCAGCAATTTTATGGGGTTCTGTCGTCAATACCGGACAGTCATGTTTATCAATTGAGCGAATTTACGTTGCTGAATCTATCTTTGACAAGTTTTATCATCAGTTAGTAGCTAAAGCCCATCGCCTACAACTAGCTTATCCCGCCATTGAAAGTGGCGAACTTGGCCCGATTATTGCCGAAACACAAGCGGGTATCATTAACGAACATATCTCCGATGCCGTGGAAAAAGGTGCTGTGATTCATTGCGGCGGTAAAGTTGAGGAGTTGGGCGGCGGTTGGTGGTGTCGTCCCACGGTGTTAACTCAAGTTAACCATACAATGAAAGTTATGACGGAAGAGACATTTGGCCCGATCATGCCCGTCATGGCTTTTGCCAAAGTAGAAGAAGCAGTTAATTTAGCTAATGATTCAATTTATGGACTAAGTGCGGCGGTGTTTGCAGAAACGGAAACTGAAGCATTAACAGTTGCCCAACAAATAGATGCAGGTGCTATCAGTATTAATGATGCCGCCCTCACCGCTATTATGCACGAAGGTGAGAAAAACGCCTTTAAATTCTCCGGCTTGGGCGGTTCGCGTATGGGTGCATCTGCCCTCAAACGGTTTTTGCGGAAAAAAGCTTTTTTAATTAAAACTAATTCTCACCAAGATCCTTGGTGGTTCGACATAACAGGAGGACGAAACTTTACTCCAGTCGGGGAACCCGCCCACCCAAGTGTCTCCAGAAGGCAAGAGGACGACACGATAAGCTATTAAGCACTTAGTTTGCAGTTTAGACCGCAGGGGGGCAGAGGGGCAGAGGAGAGAGTTTAAGTCATTTATGTACAATTTCAATAGTGCAGCTTAAATGCTGATTAGCTTATGACTCATATTGTATCGGGATCAATATTTAACTCCCGCAGTTTTGCTGCAAGACGTTCCGTTTGTTGTTGTGCTTGTTGTGCAGTTTCTTCCAGTGTGGGTACTAGTTGATGATCTGGGGTGAAATAACGCAATAATCCCTCATACACACCCAGATACAATCCTAATTGTTGACTCCACAAATGACCATATTCATTTGCTTGCAGAGGTTGATATTCGCCATCTAATAAATGAAACCCCGCAAATTCTAAGGTGTTAGGGTCAAACCAAAAATAATCCGGTGTGCGGAAGGTGTCTTGATAAATTGTTTTCTTTAAATTTTTGTCTGTCTTTGCTGTGGAGTCAGATAAAATTTCAACGATGACATTGGGATATTTGCCGTGTTCTTCCCATACCACCCAACTTTTTCTGGTTTTACGTTCACATCCCAATACTACAAAAAAGTCTGGGCCTCGGAAAAATTCTGACTTTAGTTGATAGGGACTGTAGTAAATAGTCAAGTTTCCCGCCGCATAGAAATCTTTTCTCTCGCGCCACAGCCATTCTAGGCAAGTTAACAGTAGGATGATTTGTCTGAGGTGTAAATCGCTTTCCAAGGGTGGTTCATCGCTGTATATATCACTAGGAGGAAATATAACATCCTGGCAGATGCCTGTTTGCGGATTTTTTTCTGGAGCGATGGTCATAGGATGAATACGGCAGCGAGTATGGCTTTATTGTAACAGCGTTGTATTTGGCGATCGCTCTCTCCCATCCCAATGACAGGAAAGATGCGCTCAATATCTGCAATTAATTTTGTTATCCTCTTTATAAGAAATACTGAAAATTTAATCCACTAAATTAAGCTTTAATTTAAATGGGTACTCTTTGGCTGCAATTGTGGACTCGTATGTAGCAATTGCTGTTTCAGCCATAATAAATACTTAAAAATAAACAAGTTATTCAAAAATTATGCCAGATACTAAACCGCGTGATGTTCAAGTACTACCAATTGCTACCGATACAACTGTCATGCGATCGCGCAGTTGGACAAGGTTAAGATTTGAAATAGAATACGCTCTAGCTAAAGGAACAACAGCTAACTCTTATTTAATTCAAGCTGACAAAATCGCTTTAATTGACCCACCTGGGGAAACTTTCACGCAAATTTATCTGGATGCGTTGCAACAACGTATTGATGTGACAGCGATTGATTATGTCATTCTCGGTCACATCAACCCTAACCGCGCTGCCACTTTAAAAGCTTTACTAGAAATTGCACCCCAAATTACCTTTGTTTGTTCTAACCCAGGGGCGATAAATTTACGCGGTGCTTTAGAAAATCCCGACTTACCAATTATCGTGATGCGGGGAGACGACACTCTAAATTTGGGTAAGGGACATAACTTACAATTCATTCCTACACCCAACCCCCGCTACGCCGATGAACTCTGCACCTACGACCCCCAAACCGAAATTCTCTACACAGACAAGTTATTTGGGGCGCATATCTGCGGCGACCAAGTATTAGATGAAGGCTGGGAAATTATTAACGAAGACCGCCGTTATTATTATGACTGCCTCATGGCTCCCCACGCGCGGCAGGTGGAAACAGCACTAGAAAAACTCGCAGATTTTCCCGCACGTTTGTATGCGACAGGACACGGGCCTTTAGTACGTTACGGCTTAATTGACCTAACAAAAGCTTATCGCCAATGGAGTCAACAGCAAACCTCGGCTGACTTGACAGTAGCTCTAATTTATGCTTCAGCCTATGGGAATACGGCAACCTTAGCCCAAGCGATCGCCCGTGGCATTACAAAAGCTGGTGTGGCGGTAGAATCAATTAACTGCGAATTTACGGAGCCAGAAGAAATCCGTGCGGCGGTGGAAAAATCTGATGGTTTTGTTATGGGTTCACCCACGTTAGGCGGTCATGCACCCACACCAGTGCAAACAGCTTTAGGGATTGTTTTATCCACCGGAACTAATAATAAACTGGCGGGTGTGTTTGGTTCCTTTGGTTGGAGTGGTGAAGCCGTCGATTTAATTGAAAGCCGACTCAAAGATGCGGGTTATCGCTTTGGTTTTGATACCATCCGCGTCAAGTTTAAACCCGATGATGCGACTCTGCAATTGTGCGAAGAAGCCGGAACCGACTTTGCCCAAGCTTTGAAGAAAGCCAAAAAAGTGCGATCGCAAGGTGTCCCCGCGACCAATGTTGAACAAGCAGTAGGACGCATCGTTGGCTCTCTGTGTGTGTTGACAGCCAAACAAGAAGATAGAGCCAGCGCCATGTTAGCCTCATGGGTAGCCCAAGCCAGCTTTAATCCGCCGGGGTTAACTATCGCCGTTGCCAAAGAAAGAGCCGTAGAATCACTAACCCACTCCGGTAACGAATTTGTCCTGAATATTCTTAAAGAAGGCAATCACATCGGCTTGATGAAACATTTCCTCAAACCCTTTGGCCCTGGAGAAGACCGATTTGCAGGTGTCGCCACTGAAGAAGGTGCAAATGGCTCTCCTATTTTGGCTGATGCTTTAGCATATTTGGAATGTAAAGTGCAGCACCGGATGGAATCGGGCGACCATTGGTTAGTTTATGCCACTGTAGAAAACGGTAAGGTGTTGAATCAGGATGGTGTGACGGCGGTGCATCATCGCAAGTCGGCTACACATTATTAAGTGCTGAGTGCTGAGTGCTGAGTGCTGAGTGCTGAGTTTTGAGTTTTGAGTGTTGTTCACTGAGCGAAGTCGAAGTGAACAACACTCAGTAATTTTTGGGTGAGAATGATATTGGTATGATTTACGCCAAAAAAGGAAAATTCAGGTTTTAGAGCAGGCTGTAGGTATTCAAAACCCTTACACACCCCTACCGTGTAAACACAAGTCAAAAACTTTCATCCCGCCTAGAACTAAAGTTCCAGGCTAATAGCCAAAGTCCACAAAGCGTGGACTGGAAGACATTTTTGGTTGAGTCATCTTCAGATGACTTGCGCTATGAGACTCGGAATTCATTCCGAGGCGGGACAGATGCACTCAACGAAGATTTATTTGTGTGTACACGGTAGCCTATACCCTCACACCCTTACATCCCTAAACCCAGTCTCAACAGACAAACTTTTTGCGTAAATCCTCATGGGTAAACTTCATCACATCGAGTATAAAGAGTGATTACAAATTACTTTTTAGATGTTGGGGTGGTCTGTGTTCAAATTTCTCACTAAACTCGACTATTTACTCAAAGAAACCTTTTTAGGATTATTGCGTGGCGGCTGGATGAATTGGGCTGCTGTTAGCACTGTGGCGGTATTATTATTTTTGTTCGGCTTGAGTTTGCAAACTTCTTGGCAAGTAGAAAAACTCCTCAATCAATTCGGTAGCCAATTGGAAGTTTCAGTATATTTAGAACCAGGAGTAGAAGCCAAAAGCATTGAACATTTGGTAGTAAAAATGCCGGAAGTGGTTTCGATGCAAAGCATTTCTAAAGAAGAAGCCTGGCCAAAATTAGTGAAGGATTTAGGAATTGCAGATATTGACGGTGCGACTCAGCAGCTAGGGGAAAATCCTTTAGTGGATGAGATGAAAGTTAAAGCACGGAGTTCTCAAGTAGTACCAGTTTTAGCCACAAATTTGGCGAAATTGCGAGGTGTGGATACTGTTGAATATGTGGATGAAGCTGTAAAACGAATTGCTCAGTTGCATCGAGGGTTGAACTGGTTTACTGTGACAATTACCAGTATTTTGACTTTAACTGCGATCGCTGTTACTACTACCACCATTCGCCTGATTGTACTGGCGCGACGACACGAAATTGAGATTATGCAGCTAGTCGGCGCAACTTCCGCCTGGATTTACCTACCGTTTATTTTACAAGGAATTTCCTTTGGTTTAGTTGGTGGTGCGATCGCTTGGAGTTTTATTTCGGTAATCGAACAATTTTTAGGCAAACTCCTAGCTAATCAACCAGAGTTTATTCAATTCCTTGCCAATGGTTTGCAACTTGCACCATCACAAATCTTATTATTACCCCTGATTCTCTTAAGTTTCGGTGCAACGGTAGGATTAATAGGCAGCTTATTTGCAGTACACCGATTTGCTAAGGCTTAGTCTCTTGTCAAAAGTTCTCTATTATATTAATCAAATGACAAATGACCAATGACCAAGGACAAATAACATGACATCTCAATGGGAATATTTATTAAAAAATCTTGGTGAATGGCAAGGTTCATTCACCAGATTTTCACCTCAAGGTGTGCTGTTGAACGATGTTAAAAGCGTAGTTTCTTTAGAAGGGTTGAATGATAATAAAACTATTCACCAAGTTGTTAGCCGCGAAGGTCAAGAAGATTTAGTTTTAGAATACAGTTCACTATCTAAAGCAACACTTTTTTTTGAAAATGGCGCATTTTCCCAAGGTTCGATTCAATTAGCACCATTTACAGAATTTGGTGCAGAACTAAGTTTAATTTATGAAAATCGCCGCGTACGTTTAGTTCAATTATTTGATAAAAACGGTCAACTTGATAAACTAACTTTAATCCGAGAACATTTAGCCGGAACAGCACCAGTAGAAAATCCTCCCTTAACGGTAAATGATTTATTGGGAGAATGGCGCGGTGAGGCGATTACAATATATCCTGACTGGCGATCGCCTGATACTTTCTCTTCAACGTTAAAATTACATTTAGATGATGCTGGACGATTAGTGCAGAGTTTGACTTTTGGCGAAAGAACCATCACTTCAACAGCCACTATCAAAGGTTCTCTCATTCACTTTGACCAAGACCCACAAAAGCAAGTACAAATTTTATTATTACCTAACGGTGCTTCTGCAACATCGCCCTTGCAAGTAAAATTACGTCAACCCTTATTTTTAGAAGTTGGTTGGCTAATTCAGCCTAACTTACGCCAGCGCATGGTTCGCACCTATAACGATAAAGGTGAATGGGTAAGCCTAACTTTAGTGACTGAACAAAAATGAATACTATCAATCAAAAGAATAACCAGCAAAGAAAATCTCACTCGGCTGGTTGTCTGCATAAACAATGATGTATCTTGCTGTACCTCTATCAATACTGTCCCAAAATTGATTTCTGCCATTAGGATTTGTGTTACCAAGAAGTACTGACTCTATCATTTGATGAGTGGGTTGCTCAGTACCAAATAGAGTAATAAGTTCTGCTGGAGGTAGTAGAAAAGCAGTGTTAAAAACTTCGCCAAGTATTTGATAAAATTCTTCTCCTCCTAGTAATGCCTCTTCAAACTCATCTCTTGAAAGTGGACATGGCCTATCATCAACTCGGAGAATATCAAGAATTGAACGTGTTCCATCAGCCTCTGAGGCTTCTAGTGCTGCTTCAATGGATATATGCTGCGCTCCAGGAGCAGGAGAATTTTCTGTAATTGGGAAATCAAGCAGTGGTATTGCAGGATTATATCGACCTGCTTGAAATTCTCTTTGGCGGAGTGTCTGTAATGCTGCATTCAGATCAGGTTGATAATCTGTGTAGTACCAATAAACTTCTGCACCCATAGAAATTAGTCACTAAATTTAAGAATGAGCCACATCATGCCCTACATTCTTACACCAAAGAACAGCGACGCTGCAACGCTTTCTGAAGTAAAGTTTGATATTCTTCATCGCCAATCCCGTATGCACCGAAGCGTTCTAAATGTGGGTTCATCATTTGAGCGTCAAACAGGACAAATTGTTTTTGGCGCAATCTTTCTACTAACTTAACCATTGCTACTTTTGAGCCTTCGGGAATGCGATAAAACATCGATTCACCGATGAAAGCGCCACCAATGACAATTCCTAAAATACCGCCTGCGAGTTCATCACCTTGCCAAGTTTCAAAACTGTGAGCAAAACCTGTTTTATGCAGTAAAAAGTAAATTTCTTTTAATTCATCCGATATCCAGGTTGTTTCTCGGTTCGCACATCCATCAACAACAGCCGGAAAATCCCGGTTAATTGCCACTGTAAACCGTTCTTGATTCAAAACACGCTGCAACGACTTAGGATAGCGGAATCGCTGATCTAAAGGAATCAAAGTCCGATCGCGGCTACCATACCAACCCAAGCCATGATCGTCATCAGCCATGAGAAAATAACCTTGGGCATATCCTTGAATAATTGCAGCGATATCATATTGCATAGATAGATCAAAATAAAATAAAAAAATTCAGAGGAACGCCATTTGATGCGATCGCCATCCTCTGCGCTCCTCTGGGATATATTTAGCATGACTCTGCATTTACCAAAATGACACAACCAATCCCATCCATTACCCTACCACCAGCTAACAACCCCCTCCTTGAAGGTGAGTGGTTACAAGAGCGTTTGTTGCGGTGGTTAGATGCAGAATTTATCCCTGAAGCAATCAACCAAACGATTGCTCAACGAGCCGCGCAAATTTATGTCCGCCAACGTATGGAAGGAGAAAACGACTTGGGTTCTCTGGTAATTGCCATTGTCACAGAGATGCAAGGATTTGATTTTTCCAAAAGCTTTTATGGAGAGTTTGCGATCGCTAACGCCGTCAGCGATCTACTCTTAGAAAGTCTGGGTATAGACCATTGCTGCGGTCAATAATTATTGTCATTGTCATTTGTCCTTAGCAATAACCAATGACTAATGACTAATGACCCTTCGGGTTCGCCAGTTGCTCATGGGGGAAACCCCCAAGACCGCACTGACTCACCAATGACCAATGACTACCAACTAGACTTAACAACTCCAGGTAATAAACCTTCGTGCGCCCACTCCCGCAGAACGTTCCGAGACAGTCCAAAGTCACGGTAAACACCTCTAGGACGACCAGTTACCCAACAGCGATTGCGGCGACGGTTGGGCGCACTGTTACGAGGTAGTTGTTGAATTTTACGGTGAGCGTCCAGTTTCTCTTCTAAAGATTCTGCTTGTTTGAACTCTTCCATCAGAGTTTCCCGCTTCTCCGCATACTTTGCGACTAATTTGGCGCGTTTTTTCTCGCGCTCAATCATACTTTTCTTCGCCATACATTCTAAATAAAGACAGCATTTTCCATTCTACAGTGTCAGAATCAATTCTAGGGATAGTTTTGATATTAAAGGGAACAGGGAAAAAGGAATAGGTAACAGTACAAGGGTTTGACGAGGACTGTCATACCATTTCACGTTCAAAATGATACATATCGGCAAGTAGCGCCTCGACTTCGCTCGGCGATCAAATGCAGAGAGCTATGGCGTTATGTTACCTGCTTGAAAAATCTGTTGGGCGGTTAAAATCAGTTCTGGGAAGGTTGGTGACTGAATCAAATCATCCCCTTGAAACTTTTTAACTTGATACTCGCCTTCATCTAACGAGAAAATCAAAATAGTGGCTTGTTTCGGTTTCCCAATAAATTCTCTACCACCCAAAGCAGCGTAATCAACAAGCCAGTATTCTTGTATTCCTATTGCTTCGTACTCGCCACGTTTCTTAAAGTAATCATCCCGCCAATTCGTACTAACGACCTCAACAATTAAAGGCACTGAGGCTCCGTAGACCACAGTAGATTGCTTTTGCCAAAGAGGTTCATTGATTAAGTTTTGCCGATTCAGCAATAGTATATCTGCTGAGTAAGCAGATTCATTTTCTGGTGGTTTTACTAGTGCTGTTTTCGGTATAAAGTATGGCAGTTGTAAGCGTTCATACTCCACCACTAACTTAGTCACTAAAAAGCCTATAACCTCTTCATGTCCTCCCAATGGCTGCGGCATTTTAATGATGACTCCATCATGCAATTCATAACGCCCATCTTCTGGTTTACATTGAGTAAATTCTGCAAATGTGAGTAGTTTACGTTGGGCTTGAATCATTTTTCCTTCTCTTGAGCATTAAGATATCAGTTTTTCAGTACTTATCCAAATTATTTGTCAGATGTAGGACATAAATCAGCCAACTCACAAGCTGAACAAGCGGGAGAACGGGCTTTACAAATAGCACGACCATGATAAATTAGCCGAATTGACCAATTTTCCCAATCTGGTTGGGGTAATAACTTCATTAAATCTTGTTCAATTTTAATGGGTTCAGCATGTTTAGTTAAACCCAGGCGTTGACTGAGGCGCTTAACGTGAGTATCTACAGTTACACCAGCATTGATCCCATAAGCGTGAGCTAAAACTACATTTGCTGTTTTTCGCGCCACACCAGGTAATTTTAATAATTGCTCCATTTTATCAGGCACAACCGAATCAAATTCCGTCACAATCATCCGACAGGCGGCTTGAATGTTTTTAGCTTTATTACGATAAAACCCTGTAGAACGCACCAAGTTTTCTAATTCTTCTAAATCAGCATTGGCTAAACTGGCTGCATCGGGAAAGCGACCAAATAAAGCTGGTGTCACTTTATTGACGCGCTCATCTGTACATTGTGCGGAAAGAATGGTTGCAACGAGTAGTTGTACAGGTGTTGAGTAGTTTAATGAACAAGTAGCATCTGGATATAAATGTTTGAGGCGTTGGAGAATTTCTAACGCTCGTTGTTTTTTTGAGGGAGATTTACGGGTGGTCATAAAAAAAGGCAAAAGTAAAAAGGCAAAAGTAAAAAAGGCATTGCTGAATATGAGGATTAAAATTAAAAATTCAATCTCTCAAACTCTTATTCTCCGCGCCTCTGGTTACTGAGCGAAGTCGTTCGCGTTAGCGTCTCCGAAGGAGAAGTATGCGTCTCTGCGTGAGATAAAAATTATCCAACTCATCAGCAACACCTAAAAAAATCATTGCCTATTTACTTAAAGATTAGTAAGTAAAAAATAAATTAGCCTGCACAGGCAGGCTTGGTTTGATGAGCCTCAGACTTGAGTCTGAGTGCTTTAATTTTGTGCCATGACTACTGAGTAGTTAACTGGATGGTTTCTTTGACAATTAAGAAAATACCTAAACCCAAAAGTAGGACTAAGCCAGTTTGCATGACACCTTCTTGAATACGGTTAGGTAAGGGTTTACCGCGTAAACCTTCAATTAATAGGAAAGCTAGTTGTCCGCCATCTAATGCAGGGAGGGGCAAGATATTGATAATGGCTAAGTTAATGCTGATAATTGCGGCAAAAGATAACAAGTTTGTGCTGTCATCTGCGGCTAATTTTGCACCAACTTTGACGATATTAACTGGGCCAGAAACTTGTCCAATGGTTTGTTTGAAGTTAGTAATTAATTGTCCAAAACCATTAAGTGTGCCGACAAATAATTGTTGGAAGCGGTTAGCAGCAATGCCAAAAATCTCAAAAGGATTGCTAGGGCGACGAAAAACAGGTTTACCATTTGGCCCTAATTGAATGCCAACCAAGCCTTTACCATCAGCGCCTAGTGTGGGGGTTAATTTTAGGGAAACTTGTTTATCTTTCTGCTGAACTTTGAGGGAAATTTCCTGGTTGGGATGGGTTTGAATTTCTTTGGTCAAGATGGCGGTGGATTTTTCGGAGGCTGGAAGTTCTTGACCGTTTATGGCTAAAACTATGTCACCTTCTCTAATTCCGGCTTGATAGGCAATGGATTGTTCATTAACTGGTTGAACAATTACGCCGGGTTGATAATTAAACTTTTCGGGGATGCCGACAATGCCCAATTGCAACACTAGGACTAAATAGGCAAAGATTAAATTTGCGATGACTCCTGCACTGATCACGATCGCCCGGTCTAAAATTGGACGGTTACGCAGCAGATTCGGGTCGTTGGGTGGAATGTCACTATCTGGGTCATCATCGGGAAAACCAACAAAGCCACCCAAGGGAAAAGCACGTATAGCATATTCGGTTTCTGTTCCTTGGTATTTCCACAAAATCGGCCCAAAGCCCAAGGAAAAGCGGTTAGCATAAATGCCTTGAGACCGCGCTGCTACAAAGTGTCCCAGTTCATGTACCAAAATTAAAACAGCCAAGACTGCGATCGCTGCTAAAACTGACATAAAGCAAATAAGTCAAAATATTCGGATATATTTCCTTATTGTAGTAGTTGAAGAACGGACGCTGAGACTGAATACTGTTATGTGGGAGGAGGGAGGGGGCAGGAGGCAGGGGGCAGGGGGGGGGGAGCAGGGGGAGACTCAGCACTTTCAAGTCAAAATTTGAGAGGGTTCTTGCGTTAGTTCTTATTATGTTAATGGCTCTACATTCTCCATAAAATTAAACCCAGTATATTAAACTACTTTTCGACTAGTGCAATTACATAAATACGGCGTATACACTACCTTAATCAGTCACTCAGATTAAATTTTAAATACTCTTGACAGAAACTTTAAAAAGTAACTAAAAAATTGTAGTGAATGAACAGAGTAAATCTAGATAGATGTATTGAGACTCAATAAAATATTGCCAACTTGCTCACAATCTCACCGTCAAATAGTTCACTCTTATAGCAGAATTCAGAGTTTAGAAGTAACGCAGTCTATTTCTCTATCTGGAGGTATAGATTATATACTTCAAGTGAAAATCCGCAATATATCTAAAATAATTAGCTTTCGAGTATTAAGTTAAACTGAGCGCAAAATAAATGGGACAAGGTTTTTTACAAATCGGCTTGACGCTGTGTATTGTCATAGCGATCGCACCTATTTTGGGACGATATATAGCGCGTGTGTTCCTGGGACAAAGAACAATCCTTGATCCCCTGATGAACCCGATAGAACACAGCATTTATCTAGTTGCAGGTGTTAATAGAAAAGATGATATGACGGGCTGGCAGTATATCCGAGCGATTCTGTCTAGCAATCTAGTCATGGGAATTTTAGTTTTTGGGTTGATACATACTCAAAGATTTTTACCTTGGAATCCCAACGGATTTTACGCGCCTCGTTGGCATACATTACTGCACACGGTGATTTCTTTTGTTACCAACACAGACCAGCAGCACTATATCCCCGAAACTACTCTCAGTTACTTCAGCCAAGTCGCGGCGTTAGGCTTTTTGATGTTCACTTCGGCCGGTACAGGATTGGCGGTGGGGATCGCTTTTATTCGCGGGTTGACTAGCAAAAAATTGGGTAACTTTTATGTTGACCTGACTCGTGGCATTACCAGGATATTACTACCGATTTCCATAGTTGGGGCGATCGCCCTTGTTTTCTTGGGTGTACCGCAAACCCTAGATAAACCATTAATTGTGGAAACTCTAGAAGGCAGCACACAATATATCGCCAGAGGCCCTGTTGCTTCCTTTGAGATGATTAAGATGCTGGGTGAGAATGGCGGTGGTTTCTTTGCGGCGAATTCTGCCCATCCCTTTGAAAACCCCAATGGCGCATCTAACTTAATTGAACTCATCGCTATGATTGCCACCCCCGCAGCTTTGATATTCACCTACGGGATCTTTGCGAAAAACTTCAAACAAGCTTGGCTGTTGTTTTGGATGGTGTTTACCGCCTTCGTAATTTTAGTGTGGGTGACAGTCAGTGGCGAACTACAAGGAAATCCCCTTGTGAATGCCAACTTAGTAGCAGAACTGCCGAATTTAGAAGGTAAAGAAGTCCGAATTGGAGTTGTACAGACAGCATTGTGGGCTGTGACAACCACCGCCACCATGACAGGCGCAGTCAATGGAATGCTTGATTCTTTAATGCCCCAAGGATTATTTGCGACATTATTTAATTTATTTGTGCAGATTATTTGGGGAGGACAGGGTACAGGGATCGCTTACCTGCTGATTTACTTAATTCTCACGGTGTTCTTAACGGGGTTGATGGTGGGACGCACACCAGAATTTTTAGGACGCAAAATCGAAAAGCGCGAAATTGTCCTCGCCAGCGTCGTGCTGTTGATTCACCCCATCGTGATTTTAATTCCCAGTGCGATCGCCTTAGCTTATCCCTTTTCTTTGTCTGGCATTACTAACCCCGGCTTTCATGGAATTTCCCAAGTTGTTTATGAATATGCTTCAGCCGCCGCCAATAACGGTTCTGGCTTAGAAAAACTCGCCGATAATACCCTGTGGTGGAACTTCAGCACCAGTTTGAGTATGTTGGCAGGACGCTACATCCCGATGATTGCCATCTTACTGTTAGCTGATAATATGTCACGCAAACCAACCACACCAGAAACACCAGGAACCCTCAAAACCGATTCCCTACTATTCACCACAGTGACTGCTGGTATAGTACTGATTTTAGGAGTCTTGACATTTTTCCCCGTTTTAGCCCTAGGCCCCATCGCCGAAGGATTTAAACTAGCATCTGGCAGTTAGGGGTGGGGAGTGGGGAGTGGAGAGTAGGGAGTGGGGAGTGGGGGTAGACAAGGTAGAGGGGGTAGACAAGGTAGAGGGGGTAGACAAGGTAGAAATAGAAAATTACTCCCTTGTCCCCCCTGCCCCCCTTATCCCCCTGCCCCCCTGCCCCCCTGCCCCCCTGCCCCCCTGCCCCCTGCCCCCCTGCCCCCCCGCATCCCCTTGCACCACTAAACGATATGAACCAAGTGGCACCTACCCAGAAATCAAAAAACACAAAACTGCGTCCGAGCGATCGCCGTCAGGCGCGGAAAAAGGCCAGAATCGATAACAAAGGAATTTATTTGAGAGCCATCAAGGATGCTTTTATCAAGCTCAATCCCATCGCCGCCATTAAAAATCCGGTGATGTTTGTGGTGTGGATTGGTACGCTGATTACCTTGGCTGTAACGATTGATCCCAACTTATTCGGCCCCACCCAACAGCGAAATCCTCAACTGTTTAACGGTATCCTCACCGGAATTTTGTTTTTTACAGTGTGGTTTGCTAATTTTGCTGAAGCTGTCGCCGAAGGACGTGGTAAAGCCCAAGCCGATGCCTTGCGATCGACCCAATCAGAAACCATCGCCAAAAAACTCGCCTCTGATGGTTCAATCTCCGAAGTTCCTTCCACTAGCCTCAGACAAGGTGACAATGTATATATTGTGGCTGGTGATATCATCCCCGCCGATGGGGAAGTAATTATGGGTGTCGCCTCGGTGGATGAATCAGCCATTACCGGCGAATCTGCACCAGTCCTCAAAGAATCAGGTTCAGACG
The DNA here is from genome assembly GCF_014698045.1 of Aulosira sp. FACHB-615. Taxonomy (GTDB): domain Bacteria; phylum Cyanobacteriota; class Cyanobacteriia; order Cyanobacteriales; family Nostocaceae; genus Nostoc_B. Next base: position 17,971 of record NZ_JACJSE010000007.1, on the reverse strand, counting down.
TAGCGAGTTCCGTGACAGGTGGCACACGCATCATCTCTGACGAATTAATCATCCGCGTCACAGCTGATCCCGGTAAAGGTTTTATTGATCGGATGATTACATTAGTCGAAGGTGCAGAACGCAGCAAAACACCCAACGAAGTTGCTTTAACAGTATTACTGTCCGTATTAAGCTTAATATTCCTGTTTGTTGTGGCCACCTTGCCAGCCTTTGCCTACTACGTTCAAAGTCCAATTAGCATCCCTGTTTTAATTGCTTTATTAGTCGCCTTGATCCCCACAACCATCGGTGGTTTACTCAGCGCCATTGGGATTGCAGGTATGGATCGAGTCGCCCAATATAATGTGATTGCTACCTCTGGACGAGCAGTGGAAGCCTGTGGTGATGTTAATACGTTAGTTTTAGATAAAACCGGCACAATTACCCTGGGTAATCGTTTAGCGGAAGAATTTATTCCGATTAACGGTCATTCTATGCAGGAAGTGGCTTATATTGCCTTAATTGCCAGCATCTTTGACGATACACCCGAAGGTAAATCGATTGTGCGGCTGGCAGAAAGATTAGGCGCAAGACTAGATTTTGATCCCAGTCGCGCCAGTGCCGTGGACTTTTCTGCTAAAACCCGGATGAGTGGTACAAATTTAGCCAATGGACGAGAAGTCCGCAAAGGTGCAGTCGGAGCAATTCAAGGATTTGTGCGATCGCGCAACGGTCGAGATACTCCAGAATTAGATACTGCATACCAGCGAATCTCCCAACAAGGAGGTACACCCCTAGCAGTTTGCTTAGATCAAGAAATTTACGGTGTCATCTATCTCAAAGATATTGTTAAACCCGGTATTCGTGAGCGTTTTGCCCAGATACGCCGGATGGGTGTGTATACTATCATGCTCACCGGAGACAACCATATTACTGCATCTGTAATTGCCCAAGAAGCTGGTGTCGATGATTTTATTGCTGAAGCCACCCCAGAAGATAAAATCAGCGTCATTCAAAAAGAACAAGCCGAAGGCAAATTAGTAGCCATGACAGGCGACGGAAGTAACGACGCTCCCGCCTTAGCACAGGCAAATGTGGGTGTCGCTATGAATACAGGTACACAAGCAGCTAAAGAAGCCGCCAACATGGTAGATTTGGACTCTGATCCCACCAAACTCATCGATATTATCAGTATTGGTAAACAATTGCTGATTACCCGTGGGGCATTAACCACATTCTCAATTGCTAATGATATTGCTAAGTATTTTGCAATTATCCCGGTAATTTTTGCAGCCGCTAATCTGCAAAGTCTCAATATTATGAATTTAACTAGTACTAATTCGGCTGTGCTATCGGCATTAATTTATAATGCGTTGATTATTCCGGCATTAATTCCCTTGGCTTTAAAAGGCGTAAAATTCCGCCCGTTGACAGCGAATCAATTATTAAAACGTAATATTTTAATTTATGGCTTAGGTGGGTTAATTGCACCATTTATTGCCATTAAAATTATAGATTTGTTGATTACCGCAGTCGGCTTGGCATAGAAGGAAGTATGAAGTGTGAAGTATGAAGTATGAAATTTTTCAGGACTTACGCAAAAATTCTCAAAAAGCTTAATTTATATTTACTACTCAGCACTCAGCACTCAGCACTTTGCTATTGACCAATTTTGAATTTTTACCCTGTTAGTGAGGGAAATTAGCAGATAAGTATGAATAAAGAGTTTATGGATTTAAGGCGACAATGGCGTAAACAAAAATTTTTTATCGGCATTCTGATTGTAATTGGAATTAATTTAGGACTTTCTCGTGTAGTTTATGCAGCTAGTAATAACACCTTACAAATTCAATTTACTTGGGCGTATGGTGTTTTATCTGCCATTCTTTTAGGGCTAATTATTTACTTATTTGTGGTGTTTTTTCAGCCAGAACGCTTTTAAAAATTTAATCCTCAACACTCAACAATTGTTATGGTAATTATTCGAGAAGCTCTCAGAGCAATGCGTATGACGCTGATATTATGGTTGCTAACAGCATTAATTTATCCTTTAGCAATCTTAATTATCGGTCAAGGTTTATTTCCGTTTCAAGCTAATGGCAGCATCGTGTTAAATATAGATGATAAGCCCATTGGCTCAACTTTAATTGGTCAGATATTTACAGACGATCGCTATTTTCAAGGTCGTCCCAGCGCCGTCAGATATAGTCAAGGCAGAAAGGCAAAACCCAATGGTATATCCGGCGGTAGTAATCTCGCTCCCAGTAATCCAGAGTTGCTCAACCGCGTAACTGAACAAGCTACTCAATATCAAGAACAAAGTATTCAACCAAGTGAAGATTTAATTTATACCTCTGGTTCAGGTATAGATCCACATATTTCCCTCAAAGCCGCCAGAGAACAACTACCAAGAGTAGCTAATGCCCGTGGTATCAAAGAAGATGACATCATACCTTTACTAAATAAGTTTACTGATGGCAGATTTTTATGGATTTTCGGCGAACCAGGAATTAATATTCTCCGCTTGAATTATGCTCTTGATTTGCAAGATATTAATCGCAAGTTAAATCAATGAAAAATTGTACTTCTTTACAAAAGGCTTGAGCTTCATATTTCAACACAGTAAGCAGGGTTTTCAGTCTGAGTTACAGTTGTAATAATGTAATTATGTCAGGATTTACGCACCAAAATTGTCTATGAAGATTGGGTGTAAGGGTATATGGCGTAAGGGTTTTAGATACATACACCCCTACACCCTTACACCCTTACACCCTTATCTTTGCAAACTGCGAGGATCAAGGGCATCTCTTAAACCATCACCAAGTAAGTTAAATGCTAATACTGTCAAAATAATCAACACGGCTGGCGGCCAAATTAACCAAGGTTGAAGTACCAAAATTGAAGCATTGCTGGCGAGGGAAAGCATATTTCCCCAAGAAGGATCAGGCTGTTGAATACCTAAACCAATTAAACTTAAAACTGCTTCAGAACCTATAAAACTCGGAACGGCTAAAGTTGCGGAAATAATTATATAAGTAGCAGTTTGCGGCAGAACATGACGCACAATAATGTAAAGAGGATTACCACCCATTGCCCGTGCAGCCTGGACAAATTCTCGTTCTTTAATCGAAAGTACTTGTCCGCGAACTACCCTTGCTAAACCAGCCCAACTAATTACAGATGTAATAATCACAATTAATAAAAAGCGTTGGGTACTACTTAACCCTGGTGGTAAAACTGCGCCTAATGTCACCAATAGATAAATACTGGGAAAAGTCATTAATACTTCTGCAAAGCGCATAATGACGCTATCTAGCCAGCCACCAAAATAGCCCGAAATTCCCCCCAACAACAAACCGAGGGGGAAGGTAAAAATTACGCCAATAATGCCGATAAATAAACTAATGCGACCACCATGTAGCAAGCGGCTGAATTGGTCGCGTCCTTGGTCATCAGTGCCGAAAATATTTAATTTAGCGTTATTATCTGCACCAAATAAATGCCAAGTTAAGGGGATACCGGGAAAAATTGTGACTTCATCCCATTTGGGGGGTAGGGGTAAACTTAACTGCAACAGGCGGTATTCTGGCCCAGAGACAAATAAACGCAGAGGAGATGGCTTTGTTGAGTCTACAATTAACTGGCGATCGCCTGTCTTAATATCAGTGTTACCTTGAGTCGTCGGGTAAACATGGGGGCCGATAAATTTACCAGAGGTTTGGGAAACCCAATAAATTTTTGTTGGTGGTAGCAGTGAACCATTTGGTTGTGATACATAAGGGTCATAAGGAGCAACAAAATCAGCCGCAATCACCGCTACATAGAAAATTAACAGCAAAATTGCCCCAAACCGCGCCAAAGGGTTTTTCTTGAGTCTTTGCCACCAATTCATAATTTATTAGTCCTTTGTCATTGGTCATTTGTTGTTTTAGTTTACTATTGACACTATTGTTCGACGCAATATTTGTTCTTGCTCGACAGTTGGATAGCCTACCTGGTAAGAAAGCAAATAGCATATTGCAGTACCAAAATGTGTAAATTTTTACCTCATTTCAACGACAACATCTGTATCTGCGTGGATACTTAATTTAAGGTAGACAGTTGTCGGAATGCCATCAACAGTGCCATAAAGATAAGGTAAAGGATTTATCCTGGTATCCTTTGCGTTAATTATGGTTCCCTTGCTTCCAGGATAAACAAACCATACTCATGACTGAACTTACACTGCGCCTACAACAAGGAGAAACAGAAACAACGATAACAGTGAATCAAAATGAATTCACCATTGGTCGTTTACCAGAATGTGACCTTTACTTACCGTTTGGTGGTATCTCCCGAAAACACGCGCTGTTACGAAAAAAAGCAAATGGTACATGGGCTATTGAAGATTTAGGTAGTAAAAATGGTACGCAAGTCAATCAAAGCTTTGTAACTGCCACACGAGATTTACAAAATGGCGATATTATTTGGTTAGGAAATGTCAGCTTAGTAGTAAAGTTGGTTAATCCAATCATCCCAATCAAGCCTCCACCACCAATTGCTGATCATAACGAACAAAGAACCATATTACGCAACGTCAAACAATTACAACAGCAATGGATAGCGGCCGAAAGTCAGGATGATGATATTACTACTAAAAACAAAAGCATTGCCCGCCTCAAAGACTTAGTAGATATTGCCAAAAATCTCTGTGCAGCAGCATCAATAGAAGAAATTTTTTCCCAAGTCCAACAAGTAGTGTTTCGTTATCTCGAAAGTATTGACCGCTTGGCTTTATTAATTGATGTGAATGGGTGCAATCATCTAGAATTAGTCAATGCTGGGACGAGACATGCTGCGGAAAAAAAATATTTAGCAGCTGATGGTAGTTGGATTAGTCGGAGTATTTGTCAAAAAGTATTTGAAGAAAAAGTCGCAATTCAAACTGCTGATACACACAAAGATGAAAGATTTGCCGGCGAACATAGTATTTTAGTCAAAGGTATTCGCAGTGCAATGGCTGTACCTTTGTGGGATGAAAATAAAGTGGTTGGTGTTCTTTATGCTGATGCCCATCTTTCTTCTTATCATTGGGAAAGCGATGGCGCAGAAGAACTCAGCTTTTTTTCGGCTTTGGCAAATTTGGTGGCTTCGAGTGTGCAGCGTTGGCTATTAGTAGAAAAACTCAAAACCGAAGAAGTAATTCGTCACCGCTTAGAACGTTATCATTCTCCCGCCGTTGTCCAGCAGTTAATTTCTGTGGGTGGTTTACCAGATGGACGTTTACCGACAACAGAAAGTGAAATTAGTATTGTCTTTGCAGATTTAGTTGGGTTTACAGCACTTTCAGAAAGATTAACACCAAAAGCGATCGCCCAACTATTAAATAATTTATTTGAAGAAATGCTGCAAGAAGTATTCGCCTACGGTGGCACTTTAGATAAATATATTGGCGATTGTATCATGGCATTTTTTGGCGCTCCCGAACCACTGCTAGACCATGCAGACCGCGCCACCGCCGCCGCCAAAGGAATGCTAACTCGTTTGCAAAGATTGAACGCCAAAGGTTTTTGGGAAGAACCTCTACAATTACGCATTGCAATTAACAGTGGTAAAGCCGTTGTCGGAGATGTTGGCAGTTCCCAAAGAGTAGATTACACCGCCCTAGGCGCTACCATTAACTTAGCCGCCCGAATGGAAGCTGTTTGTCCCCCTGGTGAATGTGTAATTAGTGAAGCCACCTATCAAATGTTGACAGATGCTTCAGATTTTAAAGAAATGGGCGACCATCGGTTTAAAGGTATTGATAGATTAGTCAAGGTTTATCAAACAAAAATGAGTTAAGTCACATCTTGCATCCAGCGACTGAAGTAACCGGATAATTGAAATGTGCTAGGGTGTGAGAAATGATTCCAGAATTTAACTCAAGTAGATAATTCCTCATGCCCCAAATGATTGACATTAAATAAAACAATGGCGATATCGTGACTGACATCGCCATTGTTTTGAATTTGGATTTTGATCACTGTAATGCGCTTATTGGTTTTTGTGAGAGACTTTGTGTGGAATGTCTCTACAAATTTCATTAACGAAATGAAAGCACATCTTCTGTAACTAAACTAGCTCTGCGAAAATAAGAAGCAGAATTTAAAGCCATTGCTTTGCAGTGTTCTGCACATTTACGGCAAATTGCAGCGCAGAATCTCATTGTAGGGTCTTCACTCATTTGTTCACAAGTTATTGCTGTGCGATCGCACATTTCCGCACACAAGCTACAAGCATTACCCATAAACTCGGAACCGTCGTTAATCATATTGACGCACATCATACACATTTCTGCACAGTCCCGCATCATCGACATCATGGTCATGTCTATGTATTGACCGCCCCGATTTTTGCAGTATTTGAGAGTATCAATACAAGTAGTGTGACATTCAATGCAGCTTTCTTTGGTAGCTTCTACGGTTGTAATTATAGATTCAGTCATCATAAGAGCAACTTCCTAAAATCTTAAATGCTGTGAGATAGTTCTTAATTAGTACGGTAAATGTTTATTTTTGGGATTTCAATAGGTTGCCAAATTCCCAGAACTCGAAGATCACTAAATCTATGAACTTGCTGTAAATTTAGCTGTTAAGTGAGATGTGTGCATCACCGAATCAGCCAAAATCCTGATGAATTAAGGCTGGAAAATATTTCACTTTTTTATCAAGTCTGAATTATGAGAACCGATTTCCCACTCCAATGCGGGACATTTACGGTTGCTGTGTCTGTATATAAGTAGCAAAATCTCAGACTTTAGTTACCTGAGACCAGAGGAATTTTTTCCAATTTCTCTCACTACAATCTTTATTTATCAATGGTTTTAGGCATTGTAAGCAATGAGAGTATGTTTCTATGAAATATGCCATGAGTATATATACTCTAACTCGTTAAAAGTCAATATTTCCTGACTTTATTGCAAAATATTGCGGATATGAGGCTCGACAGACAGGGTAGACAAGGAAGACAAGGGGACAAGGGAGAGAGATGTTTATAAATCATTTAGGATTCCTACAGCAGTTCTAAATATAATTTAGAGACAGCTTATTTTGGGTAAATGAGGTACAAACATAAAACCCAACGTTATGTAGAGACGTTATATGTAACGTCTCTACAGTATTTCATGAATATGCAAACGGCTATAATTACTACTAATATCTAATATCCATCTATAGGACTGATATTTGATTTGGGGAAAAAATCAGTACATTCAGATCAGGCTTCTTTCCTACTCCCAACTCCCCATTCCCTATTCCCTACCTACACAAATAAATTCAGAAATCAAACCGGATTCCTATATGACATTACTTAATGCTCGTAATTTATCTTTAGAAGAAGTTCATCGGCTGTTTGGCTTTCAAAAACAGTATAATGACTCATTTTCTAACTTATTATCTTTAGAACCCATAAGCGAAGAAGAACAGCAAGAATTAAAGCAAATTCAAAATGATTTTGATAGATATCTTACTTCAGGCAAAGTTTCAGAAGGACAGGTAAAATTTCTAGCAGTCGCACCTTTACTGAGGTTGGCTGGCTTTTATCGCTATCCAATTGAAATCCTGTTAGAAGAAAACATTGCTGATATTGAGATAGAAGATGAAGACAAAATAATTAAAGGTAGATTTGATATTTTGGCGATTAGTAAAGCTAAACAGACAAAACCTCAAGCATATTTCTGGCTGCTATTAGTTGAATCTAAAAATAGTCAAGTTGATATATTTACTGGATTACCTCAATTACTAACGTACGCATATAAAAGTTTAGACAATCAGAAATCAGCGTGGGGTTTAACGACTAATGGTAGGAGTTATCAATTTGTCTATATAGAACAAGGAAACCCACCGGTTTATCAACTGCTACCGTTGTTAAATTTTATGGAATCTATGCGGGCAATAGAACTATTACAGGTTCTGAAAGCAATTTGTCAGTTATAAAGTTACTGATATTCAGCCAAAGCTTTTGGATACGCTGAAAGTGCGATCGCTTTAAAATATTATGTAAAAACCTTTATTCAAAGCTAAAGCCTCTGTCAGCATTTTTTGTAGGATTACTATATATAGCGTTTCTCATTCTAGTGAAGTACAAGCAAGAATAATTAACCGCAGATGGACGAAGATGGACGCAGATAAATTTGTACCTCAGCAGACTAGGAAAAGCTATATAGTATTCAAATATAAAAACTGACTTCACTCTTATTGATTTTAATATTTTTAATTTCCTCGATTATATTCACTAAATTTGACTTTTCTGTACCAGTTAAACAGTGACTAAAAATTTGTAGCAATAACCTAGATTGAATAATGGGATATTCTATAATATTTTGCCTAGCTTTAGGTATTTCTTTATTATGTCTAGCTATAATCGAGCTTTGTTCTATCAGGCTACCATTTTTGAAAATAAAATCAATATATTTAACATCATTAATACATCCATAACGATTAAATGGCCAAGGAAAAACTACTCTTCTTTCTATAATCTTGTTTTCTGTAATTTCATAATATTCTGGTCGTTTCAATGACTTTCTATTAGGTGAATGACCTTTATTGCGAAGACAATTTAAATCATTAGCAGTTAAATGTAATTCAAAGGTTCTGTTATGATTGCAAGCCTCTATAAAGTCACTAATGCGGATTTTAACAGATGAATATTCTTCTGGTGTAGAGGAATAAACAGGGAAATTAACTAATTCTTCAGGTAGTTGAGATTGATGCAGAGCCTTATTTAGTTTATTTACAGTTGTGAAATATAAATAAGCTATATACACGATGAGAATTAGTAAAATCCCCAACAATATTAAGGAGAAATAAGCTAAATAATTTGGCATTTTATGAGTATTTTTCGGTTTATTTCAGTTCTGCTAATAACTCTGCTGTTTGCGATCGCTCTACCAAGCTATTTGCACATAAAATACCAGAAGCGGCAACTGCTGGCACACCAATTCCGGGCATAGTGCTATCACCAACACGATATAAACCAGAAATTGGCGTGTGTGTACTAGGAAACATCCCCTTACCCGCAGCGATCGCCGGGCCATAGGTTCCCTGATATCTTCGTAAATAATGGGTATGAGTTAATGGTGTCCCGATCAGTTCTAACACTACACGTTCTCGAATATCGGGGATAATTCGCTCTAAGGCGCGATATAAAGTTTGGGCTTTCTCTTGTTTCTTGGCTTCATAACTATCATTCCGTTCCCAACCAGCAAAGGGTTCTAGGGTGTAAGCATGAACTACATGATGTCCTTCTGGTGCGAGGGTTGCATCCCACACACTAGGAATAGAAATCATGCAAGTATTACCAGGGGTGGTGATATCTTGATCAGAGTCGTGAACTACAACGTGATGTCCTGTTAAATTTTCTAAGCCATCGCCACGAATACCCAAATGTAAATGAATGAAACTATCAACGGCGGGTGTATTCAAGGCAGTTTGACGGTAAGCTGTGGGTAAATCTTCAGGACGCAATAGTTGATTGTAAGTATCCCAAATTGTGGCGTTGGAAATAACAATCGGTGCTGACAGAATTTCGCCATTTTTTAGCCGCACACCTACAGCTTTCCCCGACTCAATCAAAATTTGCTCAACGTGACAGCCTAAGCGTAACTTACCACCCCAGCGTTCTAACCCACGCACTAAAGCATTGACAATTGCGGCGCTTCCTCCAACTGGGTACTCTACACCACGCCCCCGTTCACCCAACATAAAAGCGACTTCTGGGGCAATTGTGCCATGTGCCTTTAAACCAGAAAGTAGAAAACATTCTACATCGATGAGTCTGCGTACCCAAGGGTCTTTGACAGTGGCATCCATGACAGTGCCGGCTGAAGACTGTACCAAAGGCAAGTACGGTAACATTTTACCCAGCGATCGCACATAATTCAGTAACACAAAAATTACCTGCCAATCAGCCCGTAAAGCCAAAGTCGGTATATCTTTCATCCCCTCATACAAACCTAACAAGCGGGTGACAAAATTCTGCAACTCTGCTGCACCTTGGGGTGTAATTGTTTGTAACTCCTGATGCAATCTTTGAAAATTGCTGTAAATTGCAATACTCGCTTCAGGAAAATGGTAGTGTCCTAAAGGATCATAAGGTATAACTTGAAGGGATTCCCCTAGAACATCCAGAATTTGTTTTACCGGGTTCAAACTATGGGTTCCTGAGAGTCCACAATAAAAAGAGGGGCCAGAATCAAATTCAAATCCTCGTCGTTTAAAGCTATGGGCTGCACCACCGGCAATTGTATGGCTTTCACAGACAATTACCCGCTTGCCATACCGCGCAAGCAACGCCGCAGCACATAACCCACCAATACCGCTACCGATGACTATGACATCATTTTTAGAGTGCTGAGTACTGAGTGCTGAGTGCTGAGTTAAGAGTGATGAGTTCATCTTCCTATTGACCCTTGACTAATGACTAATGACTGAACCACTAATTGAACTGAAAGGCGTGTCTAAGTCCTTTGGTAACAATAAGGTTTTAGATAATGTGGACTTGACAATTTACCGAGGCGAAGCACTGGGAATTATCGGCCCCTCCGGGACTGGGAAATCAACCATTTTGCGAGTGATAGCCGGACTAACTAACCCGGATGAGGGGGAAATTTATGTCCAAGGAGTCCGGCGCGAAGGGTTGATAGAAGATGGTGCTGACCCCATTGGTATTGGGATGGTATTTCAGCAAGCAGCGTTATTTGATTCTTTGAATGTAGATGAGAATGTCGGATTTTTACTGTATCAAAATTCCAAGTTACCGCGATCGCAAATTCAAGAACTAGTCAAAGAAAAATTAGACATGGTAGGTTTACCGGGAATAGGTCATCTCTACCCTTCGGAACTTTCTGGTGGGATGCGGAAACGAGTCAGTTTTGCCCGTGCAATTATGTCCAACCCCGAAAACCCCAAAGAAGGGCCAGAAGTTTTACTTTACGATGAACCCACAGCCGGACTAGACCCCATTGCTTCAACAGTCATTGAAGACTTGATTCGTGATTTACAAAGTATGCACGGAGTTTGCAGTACTTATGCCATTGTTACCCACCAAGATAGTACGATTCGCCGGACAGCTGATAGACTAGTGTTTCTCTACCAAGGTAGAGTGCAGTGGCAGGGTAAAGTGAGTGAGATGGATAGCACCGACCACCCATTAATTAGACAATTTATGAGTGGGAGTGTGCAAGGGCCGATACAAGTTGTTGGTTAGGTGGTTGGAGGAACAAATGCGAGAATTTATCACAAACCGTTTCACATCTAGACGAACGCTAAGAGAAGGTTCAGTCGGGTTATTGCTCTTGCTGGGGCTGGGTTCCTTTGGGGCGATCGTTCTGTGGTTGAATGGAGTGAGTGCAGGACGTAGCTCGTATAAGTTCATTGTCGAATTTGCCAACGCTGGCGGAATGCAAAAAGGCGCATCCGTCCGTTATCGTGGCGTGAAAGTCGGCAAAATTTCCGACATCCGCCCCAAACCAAACGCAATTGATGTAGAAATAGAAATTGTTCCCGCAGACTTGATTATTCCCAGTGATGTTAAAGTTGATGCTAACCAAAGTGGCTTGATTAGTGAAAGTATTGTCGATATTACACCCAGAACATCACTAGCTGCTAATGTCAAAGCCAAACCTTTAGAGAAAGGCTGTGACCAAAGTTTGATTATTTGTAATGGTTCTCGCTTAAAAGGTCAAATTGGTATTAGTGTTGATGACCTGATTCGCAGTAGCACAGAGTTAGCTACTTTGTACAACGATCCAAAATTTTATCAAAGAGTTAACCGACTTTTAGAAAGTTCCGCCGCCGCCGCCACCAGTGTCGCCGCCCTCAGTCAAGATGCTAGAGGTTTAACAAAAGGCTTTCAAGGACAGCTAAATACATTTAGTGCAACCGCCAATTCTGTACAACGCGCCACAAATGAACTCACTGCATCTACCACTAAAACAGCTAATCAATTAAGCGTAACTGCTAGTCAGTTTGGTGCAACCGCCAAAGAATTTGCTTCAACCGCTACGACAGCCAATCGTTTGCTAACTAACTTGAATGATTTGGTCACTACTAATCGTTCATCCTTAGTCGGTGCTTTGAATAATATTACCGAAACTAGCAATCAATTACGCGCTACAGTCGCTATTTTATCACCATCATTAAATCGCCTAACCCAAGGCGAAGTAATCAAAAATTTAGAAACACTGTCAGCTAATGCCGCCCAAGCTTCTGCTAATTTACGAGATGCCACAAAAACTTTAAATGACCCCAAGAATGTCTTATTACTACAACAAACATTAGATTCAGCCAGAGTCACTTTTGAAAATACCCAAAAAATCACCTCTGATTTAGATGAATTAACAGGTGATCCCAAATTTAGAGATAATCTCCGGCAATTAGTTAATGGTTTGAGTGGTTTAGTTTCTTCTACACAAGAAATGCAGCAACAAATTCAGTTTGCCACAACTTTAGATGCGATGAAACTAGCAGCAATTAAACAAAATATAGTATTTCCCACAGCAGTGGCATCTGAACCATCAACCTTAATTAATTCGACAAATCCTGTTATCAAAACTTTAGAAAAAGAACCTCAAACTACCACTTTAGAAACGCTGAATACCTCCCAAGAAAAGTTATTACAGCAGCTACGAGAACATAGTAAACAACAAGAACCAAAATAGGAAGTTAAGGTAGATCAGGACTTACGCAAAAATTCTCGAAAGGCTTAATTTATCGTAGACGCGAAGCGGCTTCCCGCAGGGTACCGCCAAGTCGCCGAGAACGCCAAGAAATCGTAGAGTCTGCGTAAGTCCTATAGATATAGCAGAAGGCAGTGGTTCGACTACGCTCACCAAACGGATGTAACTTCGCTCAACCCTTTTTTAGTAAGGCTACTGAGCATTGAGCGACTTGCCTTGAGCGTAGTCGTTCGCGTTAGCGTCTCCGCAGGAGAAAGGAGTCGAAATGCGTCTTATAAATAAATAATTGTGTCTACCTACTTACAACGTCTCTACAGCAACTTGATTAAATCTAGAAATTGTCAACCTCTCCACTGCTATACATCTCAAGATATAGAAGCAATATAATTTTTTGATTTAAATCTATTCTCAAGATAGTAGATATACTTGCGGCAACATTCTAATCTAGTTCTCGAAGCTATGAAACAACATACTTTTCTTTAAATTCGAGGGCATAAATTATGGCTAATGAAAAATTTAAAAAAGCAGTAGATTCATCCGAAAGAGCAGAAGTAGATACTTATGATAGAGGCATTATACCTGCTGAAACTGCTGCTCGGAAAGAAAGAGAAGGAGATTTATATAAAACATTACCCACAGAAGAAAGAGAAGCAGCAGCCTCTACTGATGACCAAACCGACGCAGAAAGTATCCACACTACAGACGGTTACACAGTAGATAAAGAAGGTTTATTAAATAACTACGCAGTTGAACCAGAAATGTATTACGAAGTTCCTGGTGATGCACGTCAAGAAGCCGCCGAAGATAGCACACAACGAATGAACGAACTTCAAGAAGTCAATGAAGATAAAGCAGGCGAATTAACAGAAAAAGGTGACAAACGCGGTAGAGGTCAAGGAATAATTTAAGTAAGTGGACATAATTATCTTAGAAGACGCATTTCGACTGACGCTACGCGAACGCTCAATGCTCAGTACGTAGGATGTATTAGCGACAGCGTAACGCATCTACGCAAAGTTTTCGGTGCGTTACGCCTTACTCTAAATCCTTGGCTCTCTTCGCGGTTTGTTTCTTAAGATTCTGTGCATCTTCATACAGAATTAGTATCACTTGCCAACTGTTTGATAAAACTCCATCAATAACCTCTCTTAAACTTTTTAAGAGAGGTTTTATTTCACAGCACTTTCAACTCAGCACTCAGCACTTTTATTAAGTACTGCTTTTCCTAAAGATTGACAAATCACATCATTTTGTGGTGTGTGAATACGACTGCACAAAACATCACGATAATGTCTTTCTAAAGGATTCTTCTTCATTAATCCAGGATTACCGATAAGTTCTAAACCAATTTCTACTGCACGAATTGAGTTGGTGGTGCTGAGATATTTTACAGCTTGTGCGTGTAATTCTACATTAGGTTCAAACTCGCCTTTGTCAACTGCTTGGGCTAAGTTGTAAATTAGTTGGCGGTTAGCATACAGCAGTGCTTCGATTTCACCGACAGCTATTTGAAAGCGTGACAAACTAGCAAGTGGTGTTCCCAAATTTGACGGAGTGCGATCGCCCAGGTATTCTATTAACCAGTCTCGCCCAGCTGTGGCAACTCCTAAATACAAAGCACTCAATGTCAAGCTATTCCACACGGCTGTCATCGGTTCTGGTGGTGATTTAATAGAAACAGGACGAATATCTAAAGCATATTCATCGGGAATTAGGACATTTTCTAAGATTAAATCATGACTCCCAGTTGCTCTCATTCCCAAATGATCCCAAGTTTCGACAATTCGCAACCCAGGTAAATCACAAGGAACTAAAAAATTACCAACTTGGGGTTCATCTTCATCTGTTTTTGCCCAAACCACAAAGTAGCTGAGAATTGGACTACCTGTGGTGTATTGTTTATGTCCAGTTAACAGCCAGCCTTGTGGTGTTTTTTGGGCGGTTGTTGCTGGTAAACCGCCTCTGGCTGGTGTACCTAACTCTGGTTCTACACGGGCGGCGTTGATGAGGGCGGAGTTGGCGATCGCTTCCCGACAAACTTTCTTGTATACTTCAGGATGCCAGGAACGACTACGATTAGCTTTAGCATGTTGTAAATAGTGCATATTCAACACTAAAGCCGTAGAAGCATCACCACTGGCTATCCCCTCAATAACTTGACAAATACTAGCCAGCCCTAAATCCTGTCCACCCAAATCACAGGGAATAGTTAAACCCAACAGTCTTGCTTGATGCAGCGCCGTAAAATTTTCAAAAGGAAATGAACCATCTTTATCATGCACTGCGGCGCGAGTCGCAAAATCTTGTGATAGGGTTTTAACTTGATCAAAAAGTGACAAAGAAGTTTCTAAGCCTTGATTTACAAAGGTTTCTAATACTACTTGCTTCATTTTAATGCCAGCCCAAAATGGACTTAAAATTACAGATATTAGTCAATAAATCGCAAATAACAAAGTTGATATTTCTGAACTCAGCATATCTGAGTGAGGAGCAAAAACAAGAATTGGATAGACGCTTAGAACTACATTGACAAAACCCAAACCGGGGTTCCAGTTGGGAACAGGTTAAACAGCGACTGGGTTTTTTAGGACTTACGCATAAAAACGAAAAATCAAGGGTTTTGGCGAGGGTGCAAGGGTACAGGGTATAGGGGTGTATATATCTAAAACCCTTAAGCCACACACCCTTACACCCTTACACCCAATCTTCATAGACAATCTTTGTGCGTAAGTCCTGTTTTTCTCAAAAATATATCAGTTAATAGTTGCAATTTATGACAAATATCTGAGAAAATGAGAAAAATATGAAAAACTCCTAGTAACAAAAATACTGCCTGTGAAACTTGACACTGCGCCTGTGGTTATTTCTGCGAAAGACCTGCCAGAATTAAAAGAAAACGCTAAATCTCAACTGGATGCTGCAAATATTGAGCCTCTGCAATCTGTAATTACGGAAAGTCCCAAAAAGCGAGAATCGACATTTGTTGTTTTCAGCACAACATTCATTACGATATTTCTCGCAGAAATTGGTGATAAAACCCAGCTATCAACCTTATTAATGAGTGCAGAATCTCACGCGCCTTGGGTAGTGTTTCTGGGGTCTGCGGCTGCATTAATCAGCACAAGTTTACTAGGTGTGCTTTTAGGAAGTTGGATATCTAGCCGCCTCAGTCCCAAAACTGTAGAAAAATCCGCCGGAGTCATGTTGCTGTTAATTTCCGTCATGCTGTTTTGGGATGTATTGCAAGGTTAATTTATATCCCTATTCCCCACTCACCATTCCCTACTCCCCTTAACATTATGGATTGGCATCTTTTAGGACTAAGCTTTATTACAGTTTTTTTATCAGAATTAGGTGACAAAAGCCAGTTAGCGGCGATCGCACTTTCTAGCCGTGGTCAATCTCAAAAGGCGATATTTTTTGGCACAGCAGGCGCGTTATTATTGACTAGCCTTTTAGGCGCATTGGCTGGCGGTGCAGTTGCAGAGTTATTACCTACACGGATATTAAAAGCGATCGCGGCTGTAGGTTTTGCAATTCTGGCTGCAAGGTTATTATTTTTTAACAATGAAGAATCACCCGAATCGGAATAAACACCTTGAAGAAGCAGTCAGAATCAATTTAATAAATTTTGACTAAAAAATGAGAACCCCAGTTTTTCTAAAAAGCTGGGGTTTTTTTACCTTCAATTTTCACCGACGGATTAGTTTTTCAATTCAAAGACAATATTTGTAGCACTTTTGAAGTTAGTGAGGTACACCATGAGTAATAAGTAGTGAGTAATAAGTAAATTTCTGACTCATTACTTTTTTCAATCAGTTGCTGTAACTCATAAACATCGAATCTGCTGTAGGTGAGTTTCCTGTTATCGACTCCCAATTCCCTATTATTCAGCCTGCATCCGCCAGCATTGACCTAACAATATTCCGCCAGTCAACAGCTTCACTGCATCCAATACCCAGTAACCACCATGTAATAAATCCATTGCTGCGGGAATTGTGGATGTTTCAAACAAATTGAGATGAACACCAGCCGCGCACATATTGGGAGTTAAAAAATAAGTTTCTAGAAGAGATACTGTGAGTAAAATAACCGCAAACACAATAGTGTTAGGATGCCAGTTATGTTGAGTTTTACTCAAAGCCAATACACCAGTTAAAATGATCGCCGCCGATAACAACTCTATGCGATTAAAATTCCAAAAAATTGCGTAGCCTGCTGTAGTAAAACCAGCTTCATTCATCATGCCAGAAAAATAAAGGGTAGGCATTATTACCCAATCTAAAATCAGACTAGCACTTAACCAAAAACCCAAGGTCAACATAATGGCGGGTTGCCAAATTGACCGCTTGAATGCAAATGTAGAAAGTGTATTCATAATACGAAATAATTACTGTGCTTTTACTCTTAGTTTCTAACTTTAAGAGTAACTTTGACAACAAATATCAATTAAATTTTGCAAAATAGTATTAACTAAGACCAGAAATAAGTAACAAAGATGTAATAAAAATATTTATGCTTGTGCTTGTTTAATGCTGAAGATGATGGCAATAATACAGGCACGACGCACTCAACTTACAATATAAATTAAGTAACCATCCCAAAAATTTATGCGTCCTAAAGTATTATTGGGTGCAGCGATCGCCAGCATAACCTTAATCAAGGGCTATCTCCTGCCAAGTTACGCCATTCAATTACAAGATGGCACAGTGTATTTTGCACAACCACCCCGGTTAGTTAATACCGTCACTACTTATAACGAGATTTACGCCTGGGGTGCGACATATTACTTTACAATCAGTTTGCCAGAAAATGCGGGTGAACCACTACAAAGCCTAGCGATTAATCAGCACGAAGGTGTAGACAATATTACTTTTGATTTAAACGACAGTGTGGCTTTTGAAGGTAAACCTTCTGGTAAGGGACAAAAGGTAGCATTACAAACTGTAACAGGCGATCGCAAAACCAGGACAATCACCTTGACATTTGACCCGCCAGTGTCTCCCGGTAAAACCATTACCATTGGTTTAAAACCTTGGCAAAATCCCCGCAGTAGTGGTGTTTATCTGTTTGGAGTTACGGCTTTTCCTACAGGTGAAAAATCTCACGGACAATTTTTAGGTTATGGCAGATTACACTTTTACAATAGCGGTGACTCAGTTTGGCGGCCTGGTTTCTGGCGGTGAACTACCTACACTGACCTTGCGGAGAGCGTGTAGGCTTCCTGCCCAACAGAAAACGCAGTAGTGGATTTCTTTCGTCCTCCCTTACTTCGACTTACATCTGGGCGACAGG